>CAYQPY010000029.1:0-10467 GCA_964419705.1 uncultured Dehalococcoidales bacterium | reverse complement strand
ACCGGGAAATAGCGGATATAGACCTTCTGCCCTTTAAGGTCAATCCAGAACTCGGCGACCTTTCGCTTGCCACTCTTTAAGTCAGCGACGACCTCGTTTACCTTGTCCAGGCTCTGCTTGGGGTGGCAGTTTTGCACCTTCAGGCCGATTATGGCCGGCGTGCGGCGGAAGATGCGGTCGTCGTGGCGGCTGTAGTAGCCAACGGTATCGTCTTTATCGATGAAGGTTATATCTACGGGCAGGGCGTCGAAAATAGCTTCAATGGTTTCCGTGTTAAGTTTTTCCAGCATGGCTCACCCCCTATTTCCATTAAACTAATTATACCCGTTCTCATCAAGCCAAACTAGTGGTATAATAAGAAAAACCGTTTTCGGAGAGCCGATTTAGATGTGGGAACAGTTTATGGATAAGGGGCTCTGGGTACTGGTCGCCGTGGCTATCGGTGCCGGCCTCTTTTACCTGTTATGGCGCTGGTCGCCCTGGATGGCGAATAAACTGGTGCCCGAGGTGCTAAAAGACCAGAAGGAAAGGCTCGAAAATACGGTCAGACTGGCCATCGTCGTTGTCGGCGGCATTCTTCTAGCCCTCGGCATAGCCGCCTTCGCCGTCACCTTCTACGGCGTTGACCTGGGCTCGACCTGGAGTGCGATTGGCGACTGGTTCGTGGATCACGGCATCAGTATTCTCGCCATCATCCTGGTGAGCTGGTTTATCTACAAGATACTGGGCATGATAATGCCGCTTTTCGTCATGCGCTATGTCGTCGAGAAGGGTAAAAAGCGCCGCACCAAGGGCTATCTGAGGCAGCGCTCCAAAACACTGGGTAGAGTCGTCACCCAGGCTATAGGCATATTTATCATCCTCATTGGCTTCTTCATGATTCTCTCCGAGCTGGGGATGGACATTACCCCGCTGCTGGCCAGCGCTGGCGTGGCCGGTATCGTCATCGGCCTTGCCGCCCAGGATGCGGTGCGGGATTTCATCAACGGCTTCACCATTATGCTGGAGGACCATTACAACGTCGGCGATATTGTTAAGGCCTCTGATTTAACGGGCGAGGTGGAGGAGATGGGGCTGCGTCGCACCGTGCTCAGGGACCTTAAAGGGGTTTTGCACGTTATCCCCAACGGCCAAATCAGGATTTCCTCTAACTATACCCGCTCCATATCCCGCGCCTTCTTCGAGGTCGGCGTCGCCTACAAGGAAGACCTCGACCAGGTAATGGAGCTCATCAGAAAAACCTGGGAGGAAATGGCTGCAGCCCCCGAGTGGAAAGATAAAATAATCTCGAAGACGCCCTGGATGCTGCGGGTGGAGGAATTCGGCGACTCGGGCATTATTATCCGAGCCGTCGGCGACACCAGACCCATGGAACAATGGGCCGTCCTGGCCGAACTGAGGCGGCGAATCAAGCGGGTCTTCGACGACGAAGACATCGAAATCCCCTGGCCGCACATCAAGCTCTACATGGGCGAGGAAAAAAAGAAGGCGGGGCCGCCGGAAAAGCCGGCTAAAGGCCCAACCACCCAACCCCGTTCTGCGCCCCCTAAGAGAGGCCGAGGAGGCGAAGGAGGCGAAGGTGGTGGGGATTATTAAGGATTAGTCCCTTTCGTCCCACACCAGCCCATCCCACCTGTGTCATCGAACGTTGTTTTGACCCACCCTGCCCACCCTTAGAGGGGATTCTCCCTCTAGAATTCCTTCTGAGGATACACTACCCTAACCCCGCTTTTGGGGGTTTGAAAGGGGGCAAAGCCCCCTTTCTACCTTAAAGGGCGGTGGGCGGGAATAGATAAAATCGGGGGGTGGGGCTTTACCCCCTCCTTTAGTTTTTCGCTTGTGTTCCCCCGGACTAAAAGCTATAATGGACGCTATCTAAAGAGGAGCCAAGCAAATGCCGTCATACGCCTATATAAATAAAAAGTTCGTCCCCCTAGCCGAAGCCAAACTGGGGGTGATGACCAACTTCCTGCACTACGGCACCGCCGTCTTCGAGGGCATACGGGGCAACTGGAACCCCGAGCAAAAGCAAATCTACATCTTCCGTCTCAAGGAGCACTACGAGCGGCTGGAGAACGGCTGCCGCGTCCTCAAGATGGAGCTGCCCCACAGCGTCGACGAGCTTTGCCGGATAACGGTCGAGCTGGTGGCGATGTGCCGCTTTGAGGAGGATGCCTACATCCGCCCGCTGGCTTACAAGAGCTCGGAATCTCTGGGGGTGCGCCTCCACGACCTGGAGAGCGATTTCCTGGTCTTCGCCTTTCCCTGGGGGCCCTACCTGGACATGGATAAGGTCAGGTGCGGCATATCGTCCTGGCGGCGGCCCGACTATAACGTAATCCCGCCCAGCGCCAAGATTACCGGGCTCTACGCCAATAACGCCTTCGCCAAGACCGAAGCCATCGAGAAGGGCTTTGACGAAGCCATCATGCTCACCCCGGACGGGCATGTCTCCGAGGGCAGCGGCGAGAACCTATTCCTGGTGACCGAGGGCAAGCTGGTCACGCCCGCCATCGACAACCACATCCTTAAAGGGATTACCCGCGACACGGCCATAAAGCTGGCCAAAGCGGAGCTGGGGATGGAGACTGTGGAGAGGCCGATTAAGCTGGACGAGCTCTTTAGCGCCGAGGAGTGTTTCCTCACCGGCACCGCCGCTCACATCACCCCCGTAGCCGAGGTAGACGGCCGTAAGATAGGCGACGGCGAAATCGGCGGGGTGACCAAGAAGCTGCAGCAACTCTACTCCGAGGTGATACGGGGCAATAATCCCAAATACCTTGACTGGTGCACGCCCGTTTATAAGCGGTAAGCTACTGCTTGGAAACGCCCTTCTTGGGGATAGCCACATTCAGCGACTTGAGCAGGCAGATTACCTGGCAGCTTTCCTCCAGCGTGGCGGTGTAGTTATGGGCTTCTTCCAGGAGCTGGCCGATGGCGAAGGTGCCGTGGCCGTGAACCATGACCACCCTGCTTTTCTTTAGCGCCTGAGCGATTTCGTCCCCCAAACACCCGGGTTTGACCTTCTGGTTCCAGCCCAGCACCGGCACCCGTTCAATTATGGACTGGCCTTCGGTATCGATGGGCACAATCTCGGTCTCGGTGAGCGAGAGGGCGACGGCGTGGGGGGGGTGGGCGTGAACGATAGCCTGTGCCTGAGTTTCCCGGTAGATGGCGCGGTGGACGGGCAGTTCCACCGAAGCCAGCGGGGTGTTGCGGTCGTTTTTAGTCAGACCGGTTTCGATAAGGTCGTTTTCCTCAAGACAGCCCAGTCGGCTGCCGCGGCGGGTAATGGTAATTCGCTCCCCCAGCCTGATGCTAAGGTTTCCGCTATGGGAGGAGACCAGCCCCTTGGTGAACAGGTCGCGGCCCACCGTCTGAAACTGAGATAGAATCATGCTTCCCTCTAGCTTGCCTCTCGGAGCATAAACCTCTTCAGCCCTCTGAGTCAAGTTTTTCCGGGGCTTTTTCTTTTTCAGCTTTCGCGGTCTTGGCTTTAGTCGCTTTCGCCTTTGGCTTGGCGGCTTTGGCTTTAGCCGCTTTCGGTTTAGCCTTGGTCGCCTTCGGTTTGGCTTTGGCCTTGGTTTCTGCCTTAGCCTTAGCCTTGGGCTTAGCCTTCGGCTTGGCTGCCTTGGGCTTGACCGCCTTGGGCTTGGCCGGGGCCGGTGTCGGCGCCTGCGCCTGTATCTCGTTAAACTTCTTCATCAGGCGCGACTTGCGGCGGGCGGCGTTATTGGCGTGGATAATTCCCTTCTCGGCGGCTTTATCCAGGGAGGTGATGGCCACCGCCACCGCTTCTTGGGCGGCATTCACATCGCCCATGAAAATAAGCCTCTCCGCCTTGGTGACGTTGGTCTTGCACATAGTGCGCGCCGACTTGTTGCGGAGCCGCTTTTTCTCCGTTGACCGTACCCTTTTTTCCGCTGATTTAATGTTTGGCAATCTCTTCCTCCTTAGCTCTTAGGTCGAGGGTTTCGACTTGGTGGTGGCTTCATCGCCGATGCGGGAAACGCCAATCACCCCTCGAATACCGTCTATTTTAGCCATGAGCCGACTTAACTGGGACAGGTCTTTGGCCTGCAGGGTAAAGTTTTGCACCACCTTGTTGCCGTCCTGCGGGGTCACCGTCATCGAGGTAATGTTTAACCCCTCCTCAGCCACGATGGTGGTTATGTCCCGGATGAGCCCCACCCGGTCCCAGGATTCGACCAGGATGTTGACCGTGAACAGGGCATCGGTCGGCTCCCACTCCACGGCGATAAGCCGTTCCTTCTCATCCTCGTGGACTATATTGTAGCAGTCTTTGCGGTGAATAGTCACCCCCCGGCTGCGGGTAACGTAGCCGATGATCCTATCGCCGGGCACCGGATGGCAGCAACGGGCGAGATGGGTGACCAGATTCTCCACCCCCAGCACCCGGATGGCCGATTGGGGGGGCTTGGGCGGGGCGGCTTCGGGCTTGGCCGGTGGGGGGGGCTGCTCGGCGGTTAATTTCAGGGCAATCTGGTGGGTGGAAACGCCGCCGTAGCCGATAGCCGCCAGGAAGTCGTCGAGGCTATCGTACTTGAACATCTTGGCCAGCGCTTCGCGCTCGGTGGGCCTTATGCCCAGGTGGCGCATCTCCTTTTCCAAAAGCTCCCGGCCCCGCTCGATGTTCTCCGCCCGCTCCTGGCGGCTGAACCACTGGCGTATCTTGGTGCGGGCGTGGGAGGTCTTGGTGTAGTTGAGGTGGGGGTTGAGCCAGTCGCGGCTGGGGCCCTTTTCCCCCTTGGAGGCGACAATATCGACGGCGTCGCCGTTGTTGAGCTGGTAGTTGAGGGGCACCAGCTTGCCGTTGACCTTGGCCCCGATGCAGCGGTTGCCCAGCTCGGTGTGGACGCGGTAGGCAAAGTCTAGCGGGGTCGCCCCCTTAGGCAGGTCTATTATCTCCCCCTTGGGAGTATAGACGAAGACCTGGTCGATAAAGATATCGGTCTTGACCGATTCCAGAAACTCTTCGGCGCCGCTGAGCTCGCGGTGCCATTCGATGAGCTGGCGCAGCCAGGATATGCGCTCCTCGAAGTGTAGGTCTTTTTCCTCTCCCTCTTTATAGCGCCAGTGGGCGGCCACGCCGTATTCAGCGGTATGGTGCATCTCGCGGGTGCGAATCTGCACCTCCAGGGGCATGTTGCCCAGCGACATCACCGCCGTATGCAAAGCCTGGTAGCCGTTGGGCTTGGGGTTGGCGATAAAGTCGTCGAACTCGCCGGACAGGGGGCGCCAGAGGCTGTGGATGACGCCGAGAACATTGTAACAATCGGATACCGTGCCCACCAGTATGCGCAGGGCGAGCAGGTCATATATGTCATCAAAGTCTTTACCCAGCTTGGCGTATCTTTCCATCTTCTGGTAGATGCTGTAGATATGCTTGGGGCGGCCCGATATCTCGGCGCGCAGGCCCACCTGCTTTAGCTCTTTTTCCAAAATCTTGATTATGCGGGCGATATATTCCTCGCGCTGGCCGCGGCGGGCGGCAATGAGGCTAGCCACATGGCGGTATTTCTTCGGCTCCAGGTAGCGGAAGGACAGGTCCTCCAGATTCCATTTCAATCCCCATATCCCCAGGCGGTGGGCGAGGGGGGTATAGATTTCCAGTGTTTCCTGGGCGATGCTGCGCTGCATCTCCGGTGTCAGCGCCTTTAGCGTGCGCATATTGTGCAGGCGGTCGGCCAGCTTGATAAAGACCACCCGCAGGTCTGCCGCCATCGCCACCAGCATTTTTCTGAGGCTCTCCGCATGCGAGGCTCTGTTGGCGGTAGCGGGGGCATGCAGGGAGAGCTTGCCCAGCTTGGTGGTGCCGTCAACCAGCTTGGCGACCTCGGGGCCGAACTTGGCTTTTATCTCGTCGAGGGATACGTCGCAGTTTTCGGGGACATCGTGGAGCAGCGCCGCCGCCAGCGTGCTGGCGTCGAATTGTTGTTCGGCCAGGATGAACGCCACCTGTAGCGGGTGCTCGATATAGGCGTCGCCCGACTTGCGCACCTGTCCCTCGTGCGCCTTGGCGGCGAAGGCATAGGCGTCTTCCACCAGGGGCAGCTTCTCCGGTGGCAGGTATTTTTTTGCCTTCTCTAGAAGCTCGGTCAGATTCATGGTTAAAGTATAGCGCAAGGGGACGGGGGGTGCAAAAAAAAGATGGGGGATATAAAAGGGGTGCCATACACCCCCACCTTGTTAGCGTAGGTCCTGCTGTCCCACCCTACCCACCCTTAGAGGGGATTCTCCCTCTAGAATTCCTTCCGGGGTAGCGTTACCCTTACAGGAGGGTATAAAGGGGATACCACCCCTATAGGGTGGGTATTGGGTGAGAAGAAAGACATCCCTTTACAACCTAAAGTTAATACTGTATTCTACCCTTGAGAAAATGTTGTATCAGGCACCGCGCGGGACCTCGGATATCCTGCCCGATGAGCAAGCCTACTGGCGCTTCATCGAGCAGAGGGTGGCTAAAAGCGCCCAGCTCTACGGCTACGAGCGCATCGACACCCCCGCCTTTGAGGACACCAAGCTCTTTAGCCGCAGCGTCGGCGAGGACACCGACATCGTCACCAAGGAGATGTACACCTTCCAGGACCGGGGGAGCAGCTCGCTAACGCTGAGGCCGGAGGGCACGGCCTCGGTCGGCCGCGCCTACCTGGAGCACGGCATGCACAACCAGCCCCAGCCGGTGAAGTTGTATTACATCGCCTCTATCTTTAGATACGAGAGACCCCAGGCGGGCCGGTTCCGCCAGCACTACCAGTTCGGCTACGAGGCTATCGGCGACGGCGACCCCGCCCTCGACGGCGAGGTAATTGATATGGCCTGGCGCTTCTTCGCCGCTATGAACTTAAGCCGGCTGACGCTGCAGCTGAACAGCATCGGCTGCAAAAAGTGCCGCCCCGACTACGTGGAGGCGCTCAAAGGCTACTACGTGGGGCACGCGCTGGAGCTTTGCCCCGAATGCCAGACCCGCTTAAAGCGCAACCCGCTGCGGCTGCTCGATTGCAAACAGGCTTCCTGCCAGAAGGTAGCCGCCGCGGCGCCCAAGAGCGTGGACTATCTCTGCAACGAGTGCGCCGAGCACTTCAACCAGCTAAAAAGATACCTGGAGCTGCTCAAACTGCCCTTTGCCGTCAACCACCGGCTGGTGCGGGGGCTGGACTATTACACGCGGACGGTCTTCGAGATTCAACCCGCGGAGGCGGGCTCCCAGAGCACGCTGGCCGGCGGGGGCAGATACGACGACCTCATCGAGGAGTTGGGGGGCAGGCCGACACCGGCTATCGGCTTCGCCGCAGGCATAGAACGGCTCATCCTTAACCTCAAAGAGCAGCAAGTGGCCATACCGCCACTGCCTAAGCCCGAGGTGTTTATCGCCTGCCTGGGCGATGAAGCCAAAGAGACGGCGACAAAGCTGGCCGCCGAGCTGAGGGGGGCGGGGGTGGGGGTAATCGCGGCGCTGGGGGATAAGAGCCTCAAGGCGCAGCTTCGGCAGGCCAACAGTCTGGATGTGCGCTACGCGGTCATTATCGGGGAGGAGGAGGTCAAAGCGGGGACGGTGGTGCTACGCGATATGGCCAGCGCCGAGCAAAAGACTATGCCCGTTATCCAGCTATCGGAATTGCTAGTCCGCCAAAAGCCCTAAATCAACCTCGCCTCTATTGCCGCGATATCATCGTCAACTAGGTCTGAAAGCAGGGCCATTATAGCCGTAAGATTAGAGACGAACTCGTCAACATCACCTAGCACCGCAGCGGCCTCAGCGCTATCCCACAGCTGGGAGAGCTCTTCATTCCCCACAGCATCGAGAACATCGCCGAATTCAGACACAAAGGTCGCTAAAGCCTCCTCGGCCTCAGACTCGCTCATTTCACCAGCGATATAGTTCAAAGCATCAGCGAAATAGCCGTTAATCATGACCAAGGCTGCTATCTTCTTCTCCAGCTCGGCAACAAGAGACGCCACGTCAGACTTGGTGGCGTCCAGATCGGTTTCCAGCGCGTCTCTCTCGGTCTCCAGCTCATTTATATCGGCTTCCAGCTCATCGTTCTCGGTTTGCAGTGCGTCCCTCTCGGCCACCACCGCCTCGTAGTCGGATTTAGCCACGCCACAGCCCGTCATAACCAACGGAAATACCAGTAGCACCAGACAGAACAGCAAAATTAATCTCTTCACTTTACGCCTCCTGCCCCAAAATTATCATCAGCCGAGCCCATTGTCAACAGCTTCACTCCAAAGCCAAATTATGCTATAATATATGTGTATGGCTGCCTTGCAATCATCAGCAATCGCTTATAGTTGGGTGGCCTCTTCTCCTTTAAGCCACCCAGTTTTTCCCGACTATCGATAACGGAGTAAAGAACGTCTATGCCTAAGGATAAACCAACAAAAGCCAAACCCAAAAATAATGACTACCGGGCGAAGGACATCCAGGTCCTGGAGGGACGGGAAGCGGTGCGCCGCCGCCCCGGTATGTACATCGGCAGCACCGACCAGCGCGGGCTGCACCACCTGGTCTATGAAATCACCTACAACAGCATCGACGAAGCCATGGCCGGCTTTTGCACCAACATCTGGGTTACCTTCTGCCGGGATAATACTATAAAGGTGGAGGATAACGGGCGGGGCATCCCCGTGGACATTCACCCCTCGACCAAGCTCACCGCCCTGGAGACGGTAATGACCGTCCTCCACGCCGGCGCCAAGTTCGGCGGGCATACCTACGTCGTTTCGGGGGGGCTGCACGGGGTGGGGGCATCGGTGGTCAACGCCCTCTCCTCCTGGCTTACCGCCAGCGTCCGGCGCGACGGCAAACAGTACCAGCAGGAATACAAGAAGGGCATACCCAGCGGGGCAGTGGAGGAGGTGGGTAAAGCCAGCGATACCGGCACCACCATCACCTTCCTCCCCGACAAGGCCATCTTCGGCGAGGCCAAGTGCGATTTTAATACCGTCAGCGAGCACCTGCGCGAGCTGGCTTACCTGAATAAAGGTCTGGAGATATGCATCCGCGACGAGAGGAAGGACGAGGAGAGGACCTTCTACTTCGAGGGGGGCATCACCGGCTTCGTCCGCCACCTTAACCGCAATCGGGTGGTGCGCCACCGCCTGCCCATCTATATTTTCAAAACCGTTAACGGCACCATCGTCGAAGCCGCCCTGCAGTATAACGACGGCTTTTCCGAGTCCTCTTTCAGCTTCGCCAACTGCGTCAACACCATCGACGGCGGCACTCATCTCACCGGCTTCCGCTCGGCGTTGACCAGGGTCTTAAACGACTACGCCCGCAAGAACAAGTTTCTCAAGGAAGACGACGCCAACCTCATCGGCGAGGACGTCAGGGAGGGTCTTACCGCCATTATCAGCGTCAAGCTGGCCGAGCCCCAGTTCGAGGGGCAGACCAAGGGCAAGCTGGGCAACCCCGAGACAAAGAGCCACGTGGAGAGCGCTGTGGGCGAGGGATTAGCCCTCTATTTCGAGGAGCACCCCGACGACGCCAAGAGAATCATGGAGAAGTGCCTGCTCGCCGCCAAGGGACGGGAAGCCGCCCGTAAAGCCCGCGACCTCATCGTCAAGCGGGGCAGCCTGGAGACGGCCACCCTACCCGGCAAGCTCGCCGACTGCTCGGAGAAGGAGCCGGCCCACTGCGAGCTCTATATCGTGGAGGGGCCCTCGGCGGGGGGCTCGGCTAAAGAGGGGCGGAACCGCCGCTTCCAGGCCATCCTGCCGCTAAGGGGTAAAATCCTCAACGTGGAGAAGGCGCCACCCGATAAGATGCTCTCCCACGAAGAAATCAGGGCTATCATCACGGCGCTGGGGGCGGGCATCGATGACGAGTTCGACCCCTCCAAGTTGCGCTACCACCGCGTTATCCTAATGACGGACGCCGACGTCGACGGCTCTCATATCCGCACCCTGCTGCTCACCTTCTTCTTCCGCCACATGGCCGAGCTCATCAACAACGGGCATTTGTACATCGCCCAGCCGCCCCTCTACCGCATCAAGGCGGGCAAACAGCACCACTGGGTCTATTCCGACCCGGAGAAGGAAGCGGTCTTAACCCAGCTCAAGGACAGCCGCAAGGTGGAGGTCCAGCGCTATAAGGGCCTGGGCGAGATGAGCGCCGAGCAGCTCTGGGACACCACCATGAACCCCGAAACCCGCACCCTGCTCCAGGTAAACGTGGAGGACCCCGCCAAGGCCGACCACATCTTCCACGTGCTGATGGGGGACGAGGTACCGCCGCGCAAGGCCTTTATCCAGGCGCACGCCAAGAGCGTCAAGAACCTAGATGTTTAGGTCTTTCCTGCCGCATACAACCCGTGCTCTTTGATGTATCTTTCCACCGACGCGGGGACAAAATCGCTGATGGATTTGCCTTCCGCCGCCCGCCGCCTTATTTGCGAGGCGTTGATGTCTATCCTCGGCTTATCGAACAGTATGACCCTT
>CAYQPY010000028.1:7802-10470 GCA_964419705.1 uncultured Dehalococcoidales bacterium | reverse complement strand
ATGGTCGAGGTGCTGGAGACGATAGTCCCCGTCTTGCCACTTTTCTTCGGTTAAGTCCTCCGCCATGCCCTCGGACGCCAGCCACTCCACCAGCGTCGGCCACTGGTAGAACAGGGAGAGCAAAACGTAGCCGTCTCTAGCGGGAAAGACGCGGAAGGCATTGTTCCAGTGAAGGCTGCCCTGTCGTTGGGCGACCGTGTCCTCATAGAAATAGCGCACCAGCACGTGGTCGAGGGCGGCGGCGGCGCACTCCTGCAAAGATATGTCGATATGCTGGCCTTTGCCCGAGCTGTGGCGGTTCCATAGCGCCAGCAGGACGCCGATGGCGGCGAAGAGAGAGGCCAGATAATAGCTCTGGTTGCCGAAGGGCTTCAGCGGCGGCTTTCCCGGCTCGCCGGTGACATAGAGCTGGCCGCCCAAAGCGCTGGCGACTAAATCACATGACTTATAGTCGCGGTAGGGGCCGTCCTGCCCGAAGGGGGTGATGGAGGCCATAATGAGGCGGGGGTTGATTTTATTGAGATGAGAGTAGCTCAGGCCTAGAGTCTCTAAATAACCGGGGGGGTGGCTTTCCACCAGGATGTCGGCTTTTTCGACCAGACGCTTGAATAACTCCTGCCCTGCTTTTGATTCTATGTCAAGGGTTATCGATTGCTTGCTTAAGTTCTCCCAGTTAAAAGAGGGCGTTCCCGGTTTCTCGATACGGATGACCTCCGCCCCCATATCGGCCAGAAAGCGGCCGCAGAGCCTGGCTTTTTCATCGGTTAGGTCGAGGACGCGGTAGCCGTATAAGGCACCTTTGTTCATAGCCTTGATAGCGCGGCGGCAATACGCCGGAGAGAGCGCTCTTTGCCCAGCACCGCCATCGTCTCGAAGAGGGGCGGGGCGGCGGTCTGGCCGGTAACGGCCACCCTGAGCACGCCGAAGAGCTGGCCTGTCTTTAACCCCAGCTCCGGCGCCAGGGGGCGGAGCAGCGCCTCCAGGGAGTCGGCGTCGAAGGCTTTAAGGGGCTGAAGCTTCTCCTGCGCCGCTTTTAATGCCCTGACGGTAGATTCGGCGTCCATCTTCTTGCCGATAAGCTCTTGGGCTTTGTATTCAAGCTCGTCGGCGAAGAAGAACTTTGTCAGCTCAACCACTTCGAGCAGGGTCTTGGCGCGTTCCTGCACCAGAGGCAAAACTTTTCTGACATAGTCCTCGTCTTCGATGAACGCCTCGCCGGCAGCGATATCGCTCATCAGGTAGGGCTGCGCGGCGTCGAAGAACTCTTCGGGGCTAAGGCTGCGGATATAGACGCCGTTCATCCAGTCCAGCTTGTCGCGGTTGAAGATAGCCCCCGTCTTGCCGATTCGCTCCAGCGAGAAGTTGTCCACCAGCGCCTGGCGGGGGATTATCTCGGTCTTATCGTCCAGCGACCAGCCGATGAGGGCCAGGAAGTTGAACATGGTCTGGGACAGGTAGCCCTGGTCGCGGTAGTCGAGTATGGAGACGGAGCCGTGCCGCTTGCTCAGCTTGGCGCGGTCGGGGCCCAGTATCATGGGGTGGTGAACGAACTCCGGCGGCTCCAGGCCCAGCTTCTCATAGAGCAGGAGGTGGCGGGGGGTGCTCGATACCCACTCCTCGGCGCGGATGACGTGGCTTATCTTCATGGCGTGGTCGTCGACGACGTTAGCCAGGTGGTAGGTGGGGTAGCCGTCCGACTTGAGCAGGACGAAGTCGTCGAGGAGACTATTTTCAAAGACGACGTCGCCGTATATCAGGTCCTTAAAGCGGGTCCGCCCCTCCAGGGGAACCTTGAAGCGCACCACGGGCACGATGCCCTCGGCCTCTTTTTGGGCACGCTCTTCGGGGGTCAGCTCGCGGCAGTGGCGGTCATAGCCGGGGGGCTGCTTGCGCTTGACCTGCTCGGCGCGCATGGCTTCGAGCCGCTCCGGGGAGCAGTAGCAGTAGTAGGCGTCCCCCTGCTTAACGAGCTTCTCAGCGACATCTTTATAGAGTTTCAGCCGTTGCGACTGGTAGTAGGGCCCATAGTCGCCGCCCACATCGGGGCCCTCGTCCCAGTCCAGGGACAGCCAGCGCAGTGAATCCAGTATCCCCTTCTCCGCGCCCTCGACTTTGCGGGTGACATCGGTGTCCTCGATGCGCACGATAAAGCTGCCCTTGTAGCGGCGGGCGAAGAGCCAGTTAAATAAAGCCGTGCGGATATTGCCCACGTGGGGGTAGCCGGTGGGGCTGGGGGCAAAGCGGACTCGGACTGGTTTTTTCATTTAGATTTTCCCTTAAGCGCCTTTATTTCTCTTTCCAGATGCTTAAACTTCCTCTGCGCCCAGACGATGAAAGCGATGACCAGGAGGCTGAACACGAAAAACGAGAGCATCAGAATCTGGAAGCCGGTGTCGGGTTCGTCCAGCCAGACCAGATAACCTACCAGCACCCCGCCGATAACGGGGTTAATAATTGCCAGTATGAAGCCGAATATTGCCAGGACAGACATTGGCGCCTCCTTATTGAACCTGCATACTCAAAGGGGTGGGGTGGTTATTTTAGCTCTCTACTTCAAGTACTCAGACAAGAAACTCCTAACTCCTTGAAGCATGTCTTTCACATTATCTTCATCGTACTCGTCGAAGTTACCATGGTCAGCATAGTCACGCAATTTATTCCAGACCTG
>CAYQPY010000028.1:3808-7702 GCA_964419705.1 uncultured Dehalococcoidales bacterium | reverse complement strand
CGTACTCGTCGAAGTTACCATGGTCAGCATAGTCACGCAATTTATTCCAGACCTGAATTTGCCCTTGCTGGAGAGGGTTATAAATATGGTTTTGCGCAAGTTTTTGATTCAAGGAACTTATATTGTCATCATACTTTACGGTAATATTGTTATTACTACAAATGCGCCGAAGACCGTCCTCAAGGACTGCTCCTGTTAAAGAAGCCGCAGGGTGCTTATATCCATTATCCAAAAGGTGTTCAGCCATCTCTAAAAAGTCAGAAAATACACTGGCAGAAACAAGCATCTCAACCTTTTGGAGATAACCACCCGCAATATCTTCTCTGACCGCTTTAAGAATCGCCAAGCCCCGCTCAGCTTCGCTACGCTGAGACCACTTGCAACGTTCCTCAAATTCAAAATAGTGGGTACTCTCAGAGCCAAGCGTCGCACCCAAGAAAGTTAGAGAACTTGTGCGCCACTGTTGGGCTAAAGCAGCGTTTACGAAACGTCTGTCTGTGCCATATGCTAAAACTTTCTCGCCCATTTCAATGAGGCTATCAAGTCTTTCTAGAACCTTCTTAACTTCCATTTCCCTTTACCCTGTCACCCATTCTACCATCTAATTTAGCGACATTCTAGGGTTTTTATCACCCTCACCCCCTTAATCCCCCTCTCCCTCACAGGTAGAGGGGGAAGGGTTTTTTAAGGAGAGGGGGCTGCGCCCCCTCTTAAGCTCCCCCGCTTGGGGTGGGGGGGGGAAATCTATAGAGGTGACACCTCTGTAGGGTGGGCATTGGGTGGTAACAAAAACCTGGGGGTGGGGAAATCCCCCTTTACTAAAGGGGGAACCGAGGCTGGGGAAATCAGCCAATAGCCTCCAGCGCCTTTTCCAAATCGGGGGGCAGCTCGGACTTAAACTCCACGTACTCCCCGGTGGAAGGGAGCTTAAAGCCCAATCGGGAGGCGTGCAGGAACTGGCGGGCTAAATGTGGTGACTTCACCCCGTAAACCTTATCCCCGACCACGGGAAAACCGATAGCCGCCAGGTGCACCCTTATCTGGTGGGTGCGCCCGGTTTCGGTCATAACCTCAAGCAGGGTGTAGCCGCTGAAATACTTAATAACACGATACTCAGTGCGCGCTTCCCTGCCCTCAGCCACCACCGCCATTTTCTTGCGATTATGGGGGTCGCGGCCGATATCGGCTTCGATAAGGCCGTTCTCGGGCTCCAGCCTGCCCTTGACCAGCGCCAGATAGGCCTTGGTCACGGAGTGGCTCTTGAACTGTTTAGACAGGTCGGCTTGGGCGGCGCTGTTCTTAGCCACCAGCATAACGCCCGAGGTGTCTTTATCCAGGCGGTGGACGACACCGGGGCGCAGGGAGTCGCCGATGTCAGCCAGGTGGGGGAAGTAGGCCAGGATGGCGTTGACCAGGGTGTGTCCGGGGTGGCCCGGGGCGGGGTGGACGGTTAAGCCCGCCGGCTTATCGACGGCGAGGAGGTCGTCGTCCTCGTAGATGATTTTTAAGGGAATCGCCTCGGGCTTCAGCTCCTGGGGTGGGGTGGGGGGAACGGTAATATTAATCTTATCGCCAATATTGAGCCTGAGCCCGGGCTTGGCCGGCTGCCCGTTGACGGTGATATTGCCCGCGGCAATGAGCTTCTGCACCCGGGTGCGGGAAAGCTCGGGGGCTCGAGTGCAGACGTATTTGTCGAGACGAGCGTCCCCATCAGCGGTAAGGCTATATGACTTGTCCATGACTTCTCAAGCCGACGAATCCGGCTTTATTATCATGAGCAGCAGGGAGTAAGCCAGCAGGATGGTGCCCACCACCAGCGACGAATCGGCAATGTTGAAGGAGGGCCACCAGCCGACGGAGATGAAGTCGGTAACCCCGACGAAGCGCGAGGGGTCGATGAGATTGCATACCCGTTCGATGAGGTTGCCGATGATGCCGCCCAGAATCAGGCCCAGCGCCACCCAGCTGAGGCGGCCAGCTAAAATGGGGTAGCGGCGGTGAGCCCAGAGGACGTAGAAGAGCACCAGGGCGATGACGACGCCAGCGATTATAGCCAGGATGAGGGAATGTCCCTGAAATAAGCCGAAGGCGGCGCCGGTATTCTGGGCGCGGACGATACTGAAGATTCCCGCCTGCCACAGCACATCGCCGACATTTTCAAGGTTGTCCCTTATCCACCACTTGGTGAGCTGGTCGGCAACCAGCACGCCGAAGGCGATAAGGAAGAAGCTTAGCTGCCAACACCTGTCCCGGGGATTACTTACCTTTCGCCTCCTTCGCCAGGCGCGCCTTGCAGTCCAGGCACAGGCTGGCATGGGGCAGTGCCTCCAGGCGCTCCGGGGCTATCGGCTTACCGCAATTATCGCATAAGCCGTAGGTCCCGTCTTCGAACTTCTGCAGGGCATGCTCCACATCAGCCAGCTGGTCTCTAAGCCTCTTTTCCAGGGTCAGCCGCCTTTCCAGTTCGAAGCTCTCGGTGGCCTCCTCTTCCCGTTTGCCGAAGGGGCTGCCTTCGCGCCGCTCGTCAGCCGGACGGACGCTGGATTTAAGCTGCCCCAATTCTTCACTGAGCCGCTTCTGCTCGCTTTCCAAGCGGGCACGCAGCAGATTAAAGCCTACATTCGTTTTTGCCGTCTTCTTCATCTTTCCCTCCCCCGGCTCGCCTGCGCTGGCAGGTAAGCATCTATGGTTAACGATTTCGCACGAAAGCAACGATTGGACAGAAGGACTAGCGCTACAAATTGGCGCATAGCGCTACTATACCTCAAGTGTATCTCAATTATTTTATTTGGTCAATGCCCCCAGACACATTTTGGGGTTTTTTAGGGGTAAAGTAAGGGCGGTATCCCCTATAAACCCCTTATTCGGGGTGTTTAAGGGGGCTTCGCCCCCTTTCTACCTCGAAGGGTGGCGGGCGGGAAAAGATATAAAATGGGGTGGGGTGGTACGAAAAACCCGGGGGCTTGACAACCGTGATAGAATTATACTATACAAATGATAACCTTTTTCATTTAGAGCTTAAGATGAGACTTAGCCAAAAGAAACTAACCGCCACGCTCAAGCACCACGGCTATAAACTAACCCCACAGCGCCGGGCGGTGATAAGCGCCATCGCCTCCAGCCCCGACCACCTCACCCCCGCCGCCCTCTACCAGAAGGTAAAGCAGGACCACCCTACCATCGGGCTGGTGACCATCTACCGCACCCTGGAGATACTGGCCAAGCTGGAACTTATCTGCGAGCTGCACGCGGGGGGGAGCTGCCATAGCTACACCATCGCCGCCCCGGGGCACCACCACCACCTTATCTGCGCCAACTGCGGCGAGGTCATCGACTTCAGCGGCTATCACCTCACCGAGCTGGAGGCAAGGCTCTGCCGCGAGACCGGCTTTGAGATAGAGGGGCACCTGCTCGAGTTCATCGGGCTCTGCCAGAACTGCCAGCAAAATGCTTAGACGAATACTGCGCGAGCTTAAAGCCCATGCCCCTTTCACAGCCATGGGGGCGGTGACCGGCATTATCGTCATGGCTATCATCCTCATCACCGATGTCCCCGCCTCGGTTTCCGAAGCCGTTTTTTACACCCTGCACCCCCTGCACGTCGTCATGAGCGCCCTGGTGACCACCGCCATTTACATGAGATACAGTAAGGGGCGGCTCTGGGCGGCTATTCTCATCGGCTACCTGGGCTCGGTGGGCATCGCCACCTTAAGCGACGCCATAATTCCCTATTTGGGAGGAGCCCTCTCTAATATTCCCCTTGAGTTCCACCTGCCCTTTATCGAGACGGAGGCGTTTCCCTATCTAAATGTGCCCACGTGGGTGGTGATAAACTCAGCGGCGGCTATCGGCATCGCCATCGGCTACTGGAAGCAAGTCACCAAAATCCCCCAC
>CAYQPY010000028.1:0-3708 GCA_964419705.1 uncultured Dehalococcoidales bacterium | reverse complement strand
ATCGGCATCCCCTTCTCCCGCCGCGAGCTGGAAGAGCTGGGCGCCCGCTTTAACCTGACCCCGGAACCGGTAGCCATCAGCGACTCGATAATGACCAGCGGCGAAGTGCCCATGGTGACCGATTACGAGCAAATCGAGCCTTTCCTGGTGGTGAAAGAGAACGGCGGCTTTAAGCCCGACACCTTTCGGGACGACCAGGCGTTAATCATAAAGACCCCGCCCGGGCTGGTGGTTATTCTGGGCTGCGCCCACCGCGGCATCATCAATACCCTCTACCACGCCCAAAAGATTAGCGGGGTGAAAAAGATAGATACCGTCATCGGCGGCTGCCACCTGGTGAACGCCAGCGAGGAACGCATCTGGCTAACTATAGCCGCCCTCAAGGAGCTGGGGGTGGAGAGACTGGGGGTTTGCCACTGCACGGGCATGGCGGCCTCGGTCATAATGGCGCAGGAGTTCGGCGACCGCTTTTTGCTCAACAACGCGGGCACCGTGCTCGATTTAGGCTAAGGAGCAGGCTTTGAAGCTCTCGGTACAACTGGCGCCCCAGAATAAGAGGGGCTTAACGCTGGCCAACCCGGTGATGACAGCCTCGGGGACCTTCGGCTGGGGCACCGAGTACGAGCAACTCTTTGATATTCAGCGGCTGGGGGCTATCGTCTGTAAGGGGACCACCCTCGAACCCCGGGAGGGCAACCCTCAGCCGAGGCTGGCGGAGACGCCCTGCGGCGTGCTCAACGCCATCGGCTTGCAGAATATCGGCGTCGAAGCCGTCATCAAGGAAAAGGCGCCTATCTGGGCGGGGTGGCGGGTGCCGGTCATCGTTAATATCGTGGGCGAGACCGTCGAGGAGTACGCCCGGCTGGCCCGAAGGCTGGACGGGGTGGGGGGAATAAGCGGTATTGAGGTCAACATCGGCTGCCCCAACGTCAAGGCCGGCGGCGCCGAGTTCGGCGCTAACCCCAAGCCAGCCGCCGAGGTAACGGCGGCGGTCAAGAAGGCGACATCGCTGCCAGTAGCGGTCAAGCTAACCCCCAATACGGGGGATATCGTCGGGGTGGCTAAAGCGGTGGCTGAAGCCGGTGCCGACGCCATCTCTCTAATCAATACCCTTAAGGGCATCACCATCGACACATCGAAGCGCCGACCCTTGCTGGGTAATGTCAGCGGGGGCCTGTCGGGGCCGGCGATAAAGCCCGTCGCCCTCTACATGGTCTACGAGGTTGCCGGCGCCGTGTCGGTGCCCGTGGTGGGCATAGGCGGTATCACCACCGCCAGCGATGCTTTAGAGTTCATTATGGCCGGAGCCAGCGCCGTCCAGGTGGGCACGGCCAATTTCACCAACCCCCAAGCCCCCCTCGAAGTATTGGAAGGCATAGAGCAGTTCATGCAAAAAGAGGGGGTTAAAGACATTTCGGAGCTTATCGGGGCGGGGCGACTTTGAGCCGCTTTACGTCCCGATAATTATAGTTTACCTCGTTCCCCGCTGGCTATTCAAATTGGTTAGGTATGGCACAATTTCTGTGCACAGAGTCACCTCTGCATTTCAGGGGTATTGACAAAAGGCGGAATTGGTGTTATTTTCTTGCCGACGGGGAGGGGGTAGATTGTGAAAAGATTAACACCTGTTTCAAAAATAATCTTGTTCCTAACCTCATACATTCCTTTGGGGATAATCCTTCTGATCATTGACTTTGATAAATTCACATACCCGTTCTTCCAGAATGAAATCTATGCCTTTGTAATAATAATATTGATAATTCTTCTACCAATTCTACTGTTCTTTTTCCTTAATCATTTTAAACACAGAACCTCCGGGTGGGAAAAAGTGAAGGTAAAATCGGTTGAGAACATGGACAGCGCAATACTATCCTATATTTTTACATATATACTGCCATTTTTAAGTTTCCCTGAGGAAAGGCGAATAGTTGTTATAGTCTTTATGCTTATCATTATAGGGATTCTTTATACAAGAAGTGACATGCTTGGCATTAATCCTCTTTTAGCTGTTTGGGGGTATCACATTGTAAAAATAGTATGGAAGAAAGATGATTGGCCTCAATCAAAGGAAGCGATACTGATTAGCAAACATGATTACTATTATATTAAACAAGTTAAGCAATCTGAGATTATCAATGTATTTCAACTACAGAATGAATTGTATTTATTAAAGGAGGAAAATAATGATTGATATAAGCGTCATTAAAGAAATCGTAGGAAAATCACTCTTGGATGGAGCCAATACATCTTTATACTTGTTCGAGAACACGAAAACGGGGGGAAAACCTATATCAATCTATAACCTAAACATTGAAGAAAAAATCACTAACTTAGTAAAAGAGCTATCGAGAGATTACATATCATACGTTTTAGATTTAATTAAACAAGAATCACTCACTAAGATTCCGATTTATAACCCTGATAATGAGCAAGCCATATTTAAAATAGACAGCCAACAGGTTGGAATATTCCAAGAAATATTTAAGTACCTAGCTGGCGAAAAACCGTATAGTCTATATGATAAAGATGTTGTGAATGAAGAAAAATTAAAGGCATGGATTTTGCGATCTGAGGTAGTTGTTGATGGAAATATCGAACAGATACTTTTATTTCAGCGTTTTTTCCCAAGCAAAATGCTTGGCTCAAAGAAGCTCACAATATTCCAGCGTGATAGAGAATTCGAGCTTCTCGAAGCTACTATTTTTAGCTTGAATCCGCTAATGGACTTCTTATTCTATAAGAAGACGTTCATAGTCACAAAAATGTCTTCATTTGAAAGAATCTTTGGCTTTGAAGATTTCTACAAAACTACTGCGTCCCAATTGGCAAATGACTTGGCTGCTGGTTTGATTCCAGATCTAGATTATAATATAGAGTTTATTGACATTGATTCCGTTAACACCGAAATCAACGAGAGCACACGTCTGGCTCACAAATTCTATTCAGCACGAACAAATGGTTATTATAAAGACATAGCTTTTAAAAAGTTAATTGATTTAGAAGACAAGTACAGGTTCGGTCTTACTTTGAATCGTTCAACAAAAAAATGGATAATTGATGAGCATTCAAATCTAACAATAGTAGCGAGCATACTCAACGACGATTACGAGCTTTCGCAACTAACCCCAAACGAGTACCTCTCATTTAGCAAAGAGAAGCTGCAACCCTAAACATACGGTGTCCCAGCTAGTGATTTCCTGCTTACAAAGCACGGCATCTGATAACGGAACGGGTAACCCGCAGTTGCACCCCAGTTTGCTTATATCTCCCCCTCTCAGGTATAATTCAATGTGGGCGTGATTAAAGCCCTCAATAAGCGATAAACTCAGCCGCGACCAAGCGTCCGCGGCGAATCTTTCAGGAGGCAGATAGTAGTGGAAAAGGATAATTTTGCCCAATTCAGCGGCTCGGAGGACTACGTTACCTCGGAACCGCTCCGCAATGCGGTCAACGTGTCTATCGCCCTGGGCAGGCCGTTACTCATCAGGGGGGAGGCGGGGACGGGAAAGACCCTGCTCGCCCACAGCATCGCCAAGGGGCTGGAGAAGAAACTACTCACCTGGAACGTGAAATCGACCACCAAAGCCCAGGAGGGGCTTTACGTCTATGATACCGTCCAAAGGCTCAACGACAGCCGCTTCGGCGACAAGGACATCTCCGACATCAAGCAGTACATCAAGCTGGGCAAGCTGGGGCAGGCTTTTATCG
>CAYQPY010000027.1:0-10626 GCA_964419705.1 uncultured Dehalococcoidales bacterium | reverse complement strand
AGACGGGCAACGCCGGCGAGCATGCCATGAGCATCAAGCTGGCTAAAATAACCCCCTTCGCTTCGGGCTATGCCGTCGAGCCGCAGGAGCTCGTTTCCCTCTGCGAAGACTACGGCGGAGTGCTGCCCATGGCCAACCAGAAAATAGCCAAGGACGGCGTAGAAATCTTCCAGATTGAGAGCCGGAACCCCCACTTCCACGAGGAGCGGGGCATAGCCCACCTGCGGGATATGCTGCTCCAGGGCTTAAGCACCGTCTATCATTCCCCGCTTTGCGAAAAAGAGACGAAGAAATTAATCCTCCGGGAGCTATCCACCCAGCGTGCTCTCAAGCGGGGCGAAGTGCCTCCCAAGCCCCACGTCACACCACCTCCCCGCAACGCCAGCATTAAAAGCTTCACCAATTTTATGGCCGAGCACCTGGAATCATATTCAGTACTCAAAGATTAGCTATGCTAAACGCCATTGAGCCAAGACTGGTTGTCTTTGATATGGACGGCACCCTCACTGCCGAGCGGTTTATCTTCCGGCTTGCCCATAGATTCGGCTTTGAAGCCAGGCTCAAGGAGATAATGTCGCAGCGCGTTCCCGAGTATGAGAAGACGCGGGGGGTCGCCTCCCTGCTCAAGGGAATCAGCACTGAGGAAATCGTCGACACCTTCGACCGGATTCCACTCTCGCCCGGCGCCGAGGCGACGGTAGCGGCGCTGAAAAAGGACGGGCATGTCCTGGCTATCATCAGCGACAGCTACACCATAGCCACCGAAAGGCTTAAAAAGCGTCTCGGCTTCGACTACACCATAGCCAACAAGCTGGTGGTAAAGGGGGGCAAGGCTACCGGTGAGGTGGAGATGCCGCTTAACTGGCCGGAGGGCAAGCCAGGGTGCCTCAAGCACGCTATATGCAAGCTGAACGCCATGTTCGGCCTTTCCCGCGAGACCGGAATACCGCTGGAGAGAACGGTAGCCGTGGGCGATAATATCGCCGATATCTGCATGCTGGAACAGGCTAACCTGGGAATAGCCTTCAATCCTAAAGCCCGCGCCGTCGAGCGCAGCGCCGATGTCACCATTAGGGGGGATTTGGGGGGGATTCTAACTATAATAAGGAAGCTGGGGCCGCCCCAAAAGCGGTGAGATAACCCCCAAGCGGGGTTAAGAGTACGATAGTTTCGAGCAACTGATTGAAAAAGACCTCAATTCTGTGTAAATAGCTATTGACATTATGAGGCGAATAGGTTATCTTCATAAAAAAAGGAGGTAGACCCGATGCAAGCCTACTGTGTTAAATGCCGAGCCAAGAGAGAAATGAAGGACCCCAAGCACATAACCATGAAGAATGGCAGGCCGGCCACCCAAGGAGTGTGCCCTTCCTGCGGCACCAAGATGTTCCGAATCGGAAAAGCTTAACCTAATATATCAAGAGTTTACGAGTAAGGCTGGATATGGGCACTAATGGCGTATCCAGCCTTCTTGTTAGTTTCTATATTAACTTGACAAAAGCCAAGGTGGGTACCTAACACCTTGGTACGTTTGTTGTTTCTGGAAGTGACTGCGGCATGGTGAACCATATCTAGAGTTCTATTTGCCACCACATATATCTACCGCTATAATCTAGTTTATATACCCCTGTAACCGAACGACGGAAAAGGAGGCAAGGCGATGGCGGGACCGCTGGATGGTGTCAAGGTAGTGGAAGTAAGCATGTTTCAGCAGGGACCGGTAGCGGGGATGAGGCTGGGCGACCTGGGCGCCGAGGTAATCAAGGTGGAGCCCAAGAACGGAGACCCGGCCCGGGGAATGATGAGGATTATCGGCGCTGATACTGGTCTTAAGGGGCGCAACTACTATTTCGAGAGTAACAACCGCAATAAACGCAGCATAGCCCTCGACCTGAACACGGAAAAGGGCAAGAAGGTATTCTTCGCGCTGATTAAGCGAGCCGACGTCTTCGTGACCAACCTGAGCATAGACGCCCCCAGGCGGATGGGGATTGATTATAAGGCGCTGTCAGCGGTAAACCCCCAACTTATCTATGCCCACGCTTCGGGATGGGGCCGGGAAGGGCCCGACGCCAACGCTCTCTCCTTTGACTATACCGGAATCGCCCGTGCGGGCACGATGATGATGTGCGGCGAACGAAACGGCCCCCCCGCCACCCTTATACCGGGGATGGGCGATGAGCAGGGCGGGCTTATCTGTGCCTGGGCGGTAACCGCCGCCCTCTACGCCCGGGAAAAGACGGGCAAGGGACAGCTGGTGGATACCTCACTTATGGGCAGCCTTATCGCCCTGCACGGGGTCAACTTTGCCGCCCCCGGCGTTTTAGGCAAGGAATTCCCCCGCTTCATCAGGGCCGAGGCCGGCAACCCCATCTATAATCACTACCAGTGCCAGGACGGCAAGTGGATTGTCATCGCTCACCTTCAGCCCGATAAATACTGGCCCAACGTATGCAAGGCAATGGGCGTAGAAGAGCTGGAGAACGACCCCAGGTTCAACAGTATTGAAGCCAGGCATGATCACGGCAAGGAACTGGTGGCGATACTGGACAAAAAATTCGCCACCAAGAACCGGGACGAGTGGATGAAGATATTCAAGAAGGCGAACGTAATCTACACCCCTATCCAGTCGTCCAGCGAGGTCTTCGAAGACCCGCAGGCATTGACCAACGATTATATTATCCCGGTCGAGCACCCGGTGTGGGGCAAGATAAAGATGCTCGGCTTCCCCTGGACGTTCAGCCAGACACCGGCGGCGGTCAGCCGGGAAGCGCCCGAGCTGGGGCAACATACCGAGGAGATACTGCTGGAGCTTGACTACAGCTGGGATGACATCGCCAAGCTGAAAGACGAAGAGGTAATAATCTAAACCACGTGTAGTCATTAGCTCGTGAGTTTAGCTAGGAAGGCTATAGAGGCCAATGGTAACCTTCTACCGAAGATTACCCGAATTCGACTATTTGGCGCCGAAGACGATTGATGAAGCCTTATCCCACCTCTCCCAGTATAAAGAAAAAGCCAGGCTAATCGCCGGCGGCACCGACCTTATCCCCCAGCTAAAGAGGCGGGAAGGCAAGGCGCCACGCTATATAATCGACCTCAAGGACATCCCCGGCCTGGACTATATCAACTATAACTCTGCTAACGGGCTGTGCATCGGCGCTTTAGCTACTATTAAAGCGGTTATAGACTCCTCTGTAATACGGGATAAGTTCGGCGTGCTCTGTCAAGCCGCCGAGAGCATGGCTTCCCCGCAGGTAAGAAACCGGGGCACTATCGCCGGCAACATCTGTAACGCCGTGCCCTCGGCCGATACCGCCCCCGCCCTGCTCACCCTCGACGCCAAGCTAAAACTGGTCGGCCCGAGGGGCGAGAGGATAGTCGCTATTGAGGACTTTTTCACGGGCCCCAAACAGACAGCACTCAAAGACGAAATTTTGCTGGAGATTCAAGTCCCCACCCCATCCCCAAAAAGCGAGGGGGTATATCTCAAGCTCAGCCCAAGAAGGGCTATGGATTTAGCTATGGTCGGGGTGGCGGTGTTGGTTATTCCCGACAACGGGAAGTGTAAAGACATACGGATAGCGCTGGGGGCGGTCGCCCCTACCCCACTGCGTGCGAAAAAGGCGGAGGCTGTCCTCAAAAGACAGAGTTTCGACGATAATCTTATCGAAAAAGCGGCGCAGGCCGCCGCCGGCGAAGCTAAGCCCATCGACGACCATCGGGCTTCGGCGGAATACCGGCGGGAAATGGTGAAGGTATTAACCAGACGAGCTATTGAGCAAGCCATCGGGAGCTAGTTTGATGAAGCAGATAAAATTCAGCGTAAACGGCAAGGATTACGAGCTTTCCGTGCCGCCCTGGCGCACCCTGCTCGAGGTTATACGGGAAGAGCTGGGGCTTACCGGCACTAAAGAAGGCTGCGGGCTGGGCGAGTGCGGCGCCTGCACCGTTATCATGGACGGCAAGACGGTCAACTCCTGCCTGGTGCTGGCCGCTGAAGCCGACGGTAAGCAGATTACCACCATCGAAGGATTAGCCAAGGGGGATGAACTGCATCCCCTGCAGCAGGCTTTTATCGACCACGGCGGCTTCCAGTGCGGCTTTTGCACACCGGGGATGATAATGTCGGCTAAGGCACTGCTCGACGCGAATCCCAAGCCCACCGAGGACGAGATAAAAAAGGGTATAAGCGGTAATTTCTGCCGCTGCACCGGCTATACCAAAATCATCGAATCGATTAAAGCCGCCGCCGAAGATATGGAGGGAAAGTAGCCATGAGCCATTTTTCCGTTATCGGCGAGCGAGTGCCCCGCGTCGACGCCCGGGAAAAGGTCACCGGCGAAGCCAAGTATGCCGCTGACTACTCCCTGCCTGGTATGCTCTGGTGCAAGCTACTCCGAAGCCCCCACCCCCACGCCAAAATTATTAATATCGACGTCACTAAAGCCCTGAAACTACCCGGGGTGAAGGCGATAGTCACCGGTAAGGACTTCGGGGGATGGAGTTGGGGGTGGATGCGAGCCACCAGGGATGAGGTTCCCCTGGCCGTGGATAAGGTGCGCTATATGGCCGAGGCGGTGGCGGGTGTTGCCGCCGTTGACGAGGATACCGCTGAGGCAGCCACCCGTCTCATCGAGGTCGAATACGAGGAGCTGCCCGGTGTCTTCAACCCCGAGGAGGCCATGAAAGACGGCGCGCCCAAAGTGCATGATTATGTCAAGAATAATATCAGCGTGGAATACCACTGGGACTTCGGTGATGTGGAAAAAGCCTTCGCCCAGTCCCATATCGTACGCGAGGACAGGTTCCGCACGGCGCTAGCCACCCACGGCTACCTGGAGCCGCCGGCCACCCTGGCCTACTACGACCCCACGGGCGCTATCACCGTCTGGGCGTCGAAACAGAGCCCCTACTTTCACTACCGCCACCTGGCGGCGTGCTTTAAGTTGCCCCTGAGCCGAATCAGGGTCGTCCAGCCCTTCATCGGCGGCGGCTTCGGCGGCACCAAAAACGACTCCCTGGGCGGAGATTTTTGCGCCGTGCTACTCTCCAAGATGACGGGCAAGCCGGTCAAATATATAGAGAGTATGGAAGAAGAGCTGGCCACCAGCCGCCGACGGCACAGCATGATTGTCTACAGCAAGACGGGGGTCGACAAAGAGGGCAAGCTAACGGCCATTGAGCAGCGGGTCATCGCCGACGGCGGTGGCTACACCGCTATCGGGCCTCTCTCTATGTACCTGGCCGGCTTTATGACCACCCTGCCCTACCGCCTGCCCAACTTCAAGTACGACGGCTACCGCGTTTTCACCAATAACCCCATCGGGGCGGCGATGAGGGGGCACGGCGTTACCCACACCCGCTTTGCCGCCGAGATACAGATGGAGATGATTGCCGAGGAGATGGGCATCGACCCGGTGGATATAAGGATGCGGAACGCCATTGACCCGCCCAAGCCGGGGGAAATCTACGAAACGATAAACAAGGTCACCCTCAAGACCTGCGGTTTGAAGGAAGCTATAAACGAGGCGGTCAAAGACCCGCTCTGGCGGGACAAAGATAAAATGCCCCGTAAAGAGGGCAATATCTCCTGGGGGGTGGGGCTTTCCGGAACTTCGTATTCCGGCGGCGCCCGTCAGATGGGACACCAGGCCTGCGCCGCTATTATCCGTCTCTGTGAGGACGGCACGGTTAATCTCATCACCGGCGCTACCGACTGCGGGCAGGGCTCGGACACCGTGCTCTGCATGATTGCCGCCGAGGAGATGGGCATTAAACTGGAGGATGTCGATATAAAGCGGGTGGACACCGCCTACACCCCCGTCGACCCCGGCAGCTATGGCAGCCGCGTGACCATACTGGCAGGGCAGGCCACTCAGAAAGCCGCCCGTCAGGTTAAAAAACAGCTCCTGGAGGTCGCCGCCGAAAACTGGCAGGTAAAAGCGGATGATGTGGAAATCAGACTGGGCGAGGTCTTCCTTAAATCAGACCCCTCAAAGAAGATGCCCTTTATACAGCTGGCCCGTATCGCTTGCTATTCGGGCACCGGGGCGGTTATCCTGGGCACCGGCTACTCCAGCTACGGCATCGAGCATTTAGACCTGGCCCACGGCATCGGTAACGGCGGCACTTCCTACAGCTTTACCGCTCACACGGCGCGTGTCGGGGTGGATACCGAGACGGGCAAGGTAACCGTCAGCGATTTCACTATCGCCTCCGACTGCGGGCGGCTGCTCAGCCCGATACTAGCCGAGGGGCAGATTGAGGGCGGGGCTATCCAGGGGCTGGGGCAGACCATATACGAAGATTTTATTATGGATAAGGGCAAGACGCTTAACCCCATCTTTCTGGACTACAAGATGCCCCTCTCTATGGATGTGCCCGATATAAAGCTAATCGATATCGTCACCGACGACCCCTTCGGGCCCTTCGGTGCTAAGGAGGCCAGCGAGGGCAGCATTGTCAGCGCTCCCCCCGCCGTGGTCAGCGCCATCCATGACGCCACCGGCATCTGGTTCACCGAGCTGCCGATAACGCCGGAGAAAATAATAAAGGCACTGCGGCAAAAGGGACAGCAGTAGAATTTTATGCCCATATTGGTTATACTGGGATTGAAGCGACTAACTCGCTAAAAAGGCTGGGGAGGTGAGTCGGATGAGCATTCAGATTAAAGCGGGCAAGGTCAGCGAATTAGCGGACGGAGCCATGACATCTATCTCAACCAAGGAGGGGGAGTTTCTTCTAGCCAGGGTCGGCAACAACTACTACGCGGCGGATAACCGATGCCCTCATATGAAAGGGAAGTTAGCCGGGGGCACGCTGGCGGGAACGGTGGTCACCTGTCCTCTGCATGGCTCTCAGTTCGACCTGAAGGACGGCAAAGTGGTGCGCTGGCTGAGAGGCACCGGTGTCCTGGCCAGGGTAGGCAGAGTCCTCAAGTTACCCAAAAACCTTAAGACCTACCCGGTGCAGGTCAAGGACGACCAGTTGCTTATAGAACTATAGCCGCTAAATTGTGATAACTTTGTAAGTTTTCTCTCCTCGATTTTATGCTTTTGTCACCGTTTAGTGTGTATTATGTTATCAATAGAAAATAATGAGAGGTGAAAATGTCCATTATTTTCTCCGGCAGTGAGTTGCTGGAAGTAGCGCTGGGCATAGAGGAAAACGGGGCGGCCTTTTACCAGGCATTGGCCGAAAAGACCAAAGACAAGAACGCCCGCGCTATCTACGAGCACCTGGCCGCCGAGGAAATAAAGCACCAGAAAACCTTCCGGGGCATGCTGGATAAGGTAGGCAACTACCAGCCGCCGGAGGGTTACGCCGAAGAATACTATCTCTACCTGAAATCGCTGGTCGACAACTCCGTTTTCACCGATGTCGCCCACGCCCGACAAATCGCCGCCCGGGTAGCTTCCCAAACCGAAGCCCTCGATATCGGTATCCAGGCGGAAAAGGATTCCATACTCTTTTACACCGAGATGAATAACCTGGTAAAGCCCGCCGACCACCAGGTTATTACTAATATCATAAACCAGGAAAGGGACCACCTTAACCAGCTTACCCAGCTTAAAGCAGGCGCTGGATAGCCCCCTAGCATCAGAGGAGAGTGAGAAATGACGTCTGAACAGGACAAGACCCTAAAAGGACTTCAGGTTGCCATCCAGATGGAGATTGACGGTAAGGAGTACTATCTTAAATCCAGCCGGGAAAGCGGCAACGAGCTGGGCAAGAAGCTTCTGGAAAAGCTGGCTTCGGAAGAAGACACGCACCGCCAGAGGTTCGAACAGATATACAATGCCATAAAGGACAAAAAGGGCTGGCCGACGACCGATTTCCAGCCCGACGGTGGCAAAACATTGAGAACTATATTCGCCCGCGCCACCGAGGAGATGGGCGCCGGGGCCAAGGCGCTCACCACCGAGATTGATACCATCCAGACGGCGATGGGCATGGAAAACAAGACCTTCGACTACTACACGCGTCAGGGGACGGACGCCAGCCAGGATGCCGAGCGAGAGTTCTATTACGCCGTGGCCGGGGAAGAAAAAGAGCATTACCTGATTCTGCTCGACTACTACGAATACCTCAAAGACCCCGCCGCCTGGTTTGTCCAGAAGGAACACCACTCCCTGGACGGTGGTTAAATAAGGGGAGGTAGAACGGTATGCTGGAGATTAAACAGTTACATGTCGCCGTAGAGGGCCGAGAAATCCTGCACGATATAAATTTGAAAATCGGCACCGGCGAGACGAGCGCCCTCTTCGGGCCCAACGGCAGCGGCAAGACCACCCTGCTCATGGCCATAATGGGTTTCCCCCGCTATCAGGCGACCAAGGGCCAGATTCTCTTCAAGGGCAAGGATATAACCAGGCTGGGCGTGGACGAGAGAGCCCGCTTAGGGATAGGTATTTCCTTCCAGCGCCCGCCCGTGGTGCGGGGGGTTAAGACGCGGGATATGGTCAACGCCGCTATGAGGAACCGGGGGGACGAGAAGACCATAGACAAACTGGCGGAAAGAGCCGACCTCACCGGCTTTCTGGACAGGGATATAAACTACGGCTTTTCCGGCGGCGAGATAAAGCGCGCCGAGCTCATGCAGCTGCTGGCGCAGAAACCGGAGCTTACCCTGCTCGATGAGCCTGAGTCCGGCGTCGACCTGGTAAACATCGCCCTCATCGGCGAGCTGATCAATGAGCTACTGGAAAAGGACTGCCCGATACGCACCCGAAAGTGCATGGGGCTTATCATCACCCACACCGGACACATCCTGGAATATATCAATGTCCGCACCGGCTATGTCATGCTCGATGGCAACGTCGTCTGCCAGGGCGACCCTCACGAGATTCTGGCTAGCGTCAAGGAAAAGGGTTATGAGGAGTGTGCCCGATGCATCAAATAAAGTCTTCCCAATCTTATAAGGATAAAGCCAAAGCGGCCGAAGCCAAAGCCGCCGCCATCGGTGAGGATATAGACATAAACACCTACGCCGGCGACGCCGAAAAACCAGCCTACCAGTCCGACCCCTCAAAGCTGCCGGCTAAAGCCAAGAAGCAGATGCTGGAAGCGGGGGTCATACTGGACGACACCAGCCAGCGTTCGGGGACCTATATACAGATGGACAACATGCCCGTTCATTTTTCCAGCCAGCAAGAGGGCATAGAGATAATGGCCATGAGCGAAGCGCTAGCAAAATACGACTGGCTCTCCGATTACTGGTGGCGGGCGGTGGCGGTGGATACCGATAAGTATACCGCCCACGTCGAGCTCAAAGACAGCGACGGCTATTTCATACGGGCGCTGGCGGGCAAGAAGACCATCTTTCCGGTCCAGGCCTGCCTCTACATGGCCAAGGCAAAGTTGGCGCAGAACGTACACAATGTTATTATCGCCGAGGAAAACTCCGAGTTGCACATCGTCACCGGTTGCACCGTTGCCTCGGCAAACGAGCCGGGGCTGCACATGGGGGTTTCCGAGTTCTATATCAAGAAGGGAGCCAAGGTTACCTTCACCATGATTCACAGCTGGAACCCGGAGATAGCGGTGCGCCCCCGCACCGGTACTATTATCGAAGATGACGGCTTATTCTTAAGCAACTATGTATTAATGAAGCCGGTGCGCTCGCTGCAGACGAACCCGCTAACCAACTGCGTGGGCGAAAACTCTACCGTGAGGTTTAATAGCGTCCTGGTGGCGCCGCCCGACTCGCACATGGATGTCGGCTCCAGGGTGCTGCTCAACGCCAAAGGCGCCAAGACCGAGATAATATCACGGGCGCTCACCACCGGCGGCAAAATTATCGCCCGCGGCTACATAGAGGGCAACGCCCCCGAGGTCAAGGGACACCTGGAGTGTCGGGGGCTTATTCTGGATGAGAAAGGTTCGATTCACGCCATACCCGAGCTCGTGGGCAACCTGGCCGGCATCGACCTCTCCCACGAAGCCGCCGTGGGCAAGATCGCCGAAGAGGAAGTGGAATACCTGATGGCGCGGGGGCTGACCCGAAACGAAGCCACCGCCACCATCGTCAGGGGCTTCCTCAACGTCGATATCGAGGGGTTGCCGCCCGAGCTGGCGACAGAACTGAAGCGGGCTATCGAAGACAGCGAAAAAGACCTGATGTAAGAGGTGAAACATGGACCTTAAAGCCCTGTACAGACTGGGCTACGGCCTCTATATCGTAAGCTCTCATAAGGGCAAGAAGCTCAACGGCCAGGTGGCCAACACCGTCTTTCAGATTACCTCCCAACCCCCCACCATCGCCGTCAGCATCAATAAGACCAACCTGACCTACGAATATATCAAGCAGAGCCGGGTCTTTACCGCCTCCATCCTCGCCCAGGATACGCCGCTGGCCTTCATCGGGCATTTCGGCTTCAGGTCGGGGCGGGATATAGACAAGTTCAAGGGCATCAAACATAAGACGGGCGTAACCAAGGCGCCCATAGTCACCGACCACACCCTGGCCTACCTGGAAGCCAAGTTGCTCCAGGAGGTGGACGCGGGAACGCACAGCATTTTCGTCGGGGAATTGGTGGGGGCGGAGGTCATCGGGGAAGGCGAGCCGCTGACCTACGCCTACTATCACCAGGTCAAGCGGGGCACCACCCCCAAGACCGCCCC
>CAYQPY010000026.1:0-10841 GCA_964419705.1 uncultured Dehalococcoidales bacterium | reverse complement strand
GCCTCGATGCCGTGGGCAACACCACCAAAGCCCTGACCAAGGGCTACGCCATGGTCTCGGCGGGGCTGGCTGCCTTCCTGCTCTTCCAGGCCTACCTGGATAGGGTCTCTTTTATCAAGTTCGGCGAGGTCGGACTCTATAATGTCGTCGACATCGCCCGCATCGAGGTCTTCGTCGGCGCCCTGCTGGCGGTGATGATTGTCTATCTCTTCAGCGCCTGGGCCATCAAGGCGGTGGGCCGGACGGCTTCCAAGATTATCGAGGAGGTGCGCCGCCAGTTCCGTGCCGACCCCGGCATTCTGGCGGGAACGTCCAAGCCCGATTACGCCCGCGCGGTGGACATCACCACCCGCGCCGGCCTGCGGGAAATGATTGCCCCCGGTCTTTTGCCCGTGCTGGGGCCGGTTATCATCGGCGTTATCTTCCGCTTTATCCCCGGCTATGACGCCGCTATGGTCGTTGGCGCCGTGCTGATGGTGGGCACTATCGGCGGTATCATGATGGCTTCTTTTATGAACAACGGCGGTGGTGCCTGGGACAACGCTAAGAAGATGATCGAGGACGGACAGCTCAAGGACGAAAACGGCAAGGTAATCGGCAAGGGGAGTTTTGCCCATCAGGCGGCGGTGGTCGGCGATACCTTAGGCGACCCGCTTAAAGATACGGCGGGGCCTTCGCTGCACGTGCTGGTCAAGATGCTGGCTACCGTCACCCTGGTGATGTGCCCGCTCTTTATCGTCGTATAATTAGCTACAGATAAAAATAATCCCCCTTCTCTATACGGGAGGAGGGGGATTATTATTTTTCGGGGGGGGTGGGGTGCAATCAGGGATAGACCGCCAGCGCCTCTACTCCCGTTGTCTCGGGCAGCCCCAGCATGATGTTCATGTTCTGGATGGCCTGCCCCGCCGCCCCCTTGACCAGGTTATCTATGCAGCTGACGACAATCAGCCGGTTCGTCCTCGGGTCTACGGCGGGATATACCAGGCAATTGTTATTTCCCCAGGTGTGCTTGGTGTGGGGCGGGGCGTCGGTAACCCTGACGAAGGGCTCGTCCTTATAGAAGTCGGTATATAGTTTCTTTATCTCTTTCTCTGATATCTTTTTAGCCAGCGGGGCGTAGCAGGTGCTTAAGATTCCCCGCGTCATGGGCACCAGGTGGGGGACAAAGGTTATCGAGGGGGGTGAGGGGTTGAGCCCCACTAGCTCCTGGGTGATTTCCGGTAAATGCCGGTGCCCCTCTAAGGCGTAGGCGCTGGTGTCCTCGTTGACTTCTGAGTAGTGGCTGCCCAAATTCAGGCTGCGCCCGGAGCCGGAGATGCCCGACTTGCTGTCGATGATAATATCCGCCCCGATGAGCTTTGCCTTGACCGCCGGCGCCAGCGCCAGGATAGCCCCGGTGGGGTAGCAGCCGGGGTTGGCTACCAGCCTGGCCGAAGCCAGTTTGGCGCGGTGCAGCTCGGGCAACCCGTAGACGGCTTCTTTGAGCAACTGGGGGGAGGGGTGGCTAAAGCCGTACCAGCTTTGGTATGCCGAGGCGTCTTTAAGGCGGAAATCGGCGCTGATATCGACCACCCTGATACCCTTTTTGAGCAGGGGAATGACCTCTTTGGCGCTGTCCTTGTGGGGCATGGCCGAGAACGCCAGTTCTACAGCGCCCAGCTCGGCTTCAATAGTCAAATCGATATCAGCTAGGTGGGGGAAGACCTCGCCCAGCTTTTGCCCCGCCGTGCTCCGCCCCGTGACCGAGCTAAGCTCTACCTCGGGGTGCTGGTGGAGCAGTCGGGCCAGCTCGACGCCGGTATATCCGCTAACGTTGATAATGCCGACTTTCATTTTTTGCCTCTTTTCTTCCCTGTCAGGATTTTTTCCAGAGTCCCCAGGCGCTGCTTGGTGCCGATGACGATGAGCCTGTCCCCCTCCTCAATGATACCTTCGTCCGGTGGGTTGGCGATAAGCGTGCCGTCTTCCTTTCTCATGGCCAGGACGGTGATGCTGGCCTTGCCCTTAGCTTGCCCCACGGTCTGGCCGATGAGGGAGGAGCTGCTGACGACATCCACCGTTTCCAGTTGCAGCTCGCGGCCGCGGCCGTAGGTCACGGTATCGATGAAATCGACCACCGCCGGGCGTAGCGCCAGCATGGCCATGCGGCGGCCGCCGATGGCGTGGGGGGATATGACGCGGTTGGCGCCCGCCCGCCGCAGCTTGCCCTCGGATTCGGGTTTGGAGCTACGGGCTTCGATGAACAGGTCGGGGCGAGTCTCGCGGGCGGAGAGGGTGATAAAGGTGTTATCGGTATCGCTGCCCACCGCCGAAACCAGCCCGTAAGCCTGCTTGATGCCGGCTTCCTCCAGCACGTCGTCGCTGGTGGCGTCGCCTAATATAGCGAGATAGCCTTCCTTCTCCGCCTTGGCCACGTGCTCCTCATCCTTGCTGATGACGACGAAGGGGGTTCCCTCTTCGCTGAAGGTCAGCGCTATCGCCTCCCCCACTCTCCCGTAGCCGCAGAGGATAAAGTGTTTCTTTAGCTTGGCAATCTTATTCTTCATTCTTCGCCTCCCCATGGTGATGCCGAACTGTCCCTCTATTAGGTAGCCCATGATAGTGGTCAGGATATAGAGCGCCCCGCCGACGCCGCCGATAATGAGGAAGATGCTGAAAATGCGCCCGGCATCGCTTAAGGGGTGGACCTCCCTAAATCCCACCGTGGTGATGGTGGTGATGGTCATATAGACGGAGTCGAGGAACGACCAGCCCTCGATAACCTCATAGCCGATGACACCGATGGCTACGATGATGATGAAGGCATATATGGCCCATAGCAGTCTTCGTAAAGAACTCATCGTTTAGCCGAACTGTAATTTTTAAGGACATTGTAACATAAAATGTGTCCTCCTGCCCCCGCGAAAAGGGCCGAATTCCTTGCTAATTGTAGCTGATTTATGTTAAAATGGTAGTCCCCAAAGGAGGAATTATGCCTAAGATTTACTTACTTGATGTAACTAACCGTGACGGAGTACAAACCGCCAAGCTTGGGCTTTCCAAGCTGGAAAAGACGATGGCCAATATCTACCTCAATGAAATTGGGGTTTTTCAGTCCGAGTTCGGCTTCCCCACCACCAGGCACGAGACCCGCTACCTTAACGCCAATGTGGAGCTGGCCGAGATGGGGGTGTTGCAGCCCATCCGCCTGGGGGGCTGGATAAGAGCCATCGTTGAGGATGTTGAGCTGGCTTTCGAGAGAGTGCCCGGTATAAAACACCTGAACGTTTCTATCTCCACATCCGACCAGATGATTAAGGGTAAGTTCCAGGGTAAGAAGACCCGGAAAGACGTTATCAATAATATGACGGAGGCGGTTGACGCCGCCTGGGCCAGGGGCGCCGAGAGCATCGGTGTTAACGCCGAGGACGCCTCTCGCACCGACCTGGAATACCTGGTTGAGTTCGGGCTGGCGGCTAAGGAGCATAAGGCGACCCGGCTGCGCTATTGCGATACGCTGGGTTACGATAACCCCTTCACCATCTACAGGACCAACAAGGCGCTGGCGGAGAGGGTGGGGCTGCCCATCGAGCAGCATTGCCACGGCGACCTGGGGATGGCGGTGGCTAACTCCCTGGCCGGGGCTAAGGGGACTATTGACGGCGGACAGGACGCCTACATCAACACCACCATCAACGGCATCGGGGAGAGGGCGGGCAACGCCGACCTGGTGACCGTTATCCTGGCGGTGACCAAGTCCAAAGATTTCGCCGAAAGGTATCAGTTCGGCAGCAAAATAAAGTTGTCCAGGGCCTGGAAGATAGCCAAGTTTGCCGAGTACGCCTTCGACGTGCCTATTCCCATCAACCAGCCCGGCGTCGGCGCCAACGCCTTCGCCCACGAGTCGGGCATACACGCTGACGGCGTCCTCAAAGACCCGGAAAACTACGAGCTCTACGGCTTTAAGGAACTGGGGCGGGGCGACCCCATCAAGGTGGACACGGGGCGGGAGATTATCGCCGGGCAGTACAGCGGTATATCCGGCTTCAGCCACGTCATGGGGAAGATTAGAGATATATCGTTCGAAAGCAAGGAAGAGGCGAATGACGTGCTGGAGTTGGTGCGATGCGCCAACGTCCTCTCGCACAAGCCCCTGGTCGAGGACGAGCTGCTCTTCATCTCCAAATATCCCCAGATTGCCAAGCAGCTTTTGACCCTTGCCCCGCTGGCCTGGTAACGGTTCAGAGAGATTGGGGCTGCCCTAAAGGCAGTCCCTTTTCATTTAAGGTGACATCATGCCCAACGAACCGCCGGCAATGAATCTTAAAGCCATCGGCGTCGTCAGCAGCGACATCAAGCAGCCGATAAGGCACGGCTGGAGAGAGGTCGTCTCCGAAATCACCATCGACAGCGAGCTGACGGAGGCGCTGGACGGGCTGGACGATTTCTCCCACATCATCGTGCTCTACTGGATGCACCAGTTCGACCGGGGGCGTAAGCTGCCGCTAAAGGTTCACCCTATGGGCAACCAGGACTTGCCGCTTACCGGGCGTTTCGCCACCCGCTCCCCCAGCCGTTTCAATCCCATCGGGCAGGTCACCGTCGAGCTTTTGGAGCGGCGGGCTAACGTCCTCAAGGTCAAGGGGTTGGACGCTATCGACGGCACCCCCGTAATCGATATCAAGCCCTACATTCCCGGCTACGATTCCGCCACCGACGCCAGGGCCGCCCGATGGATGCCCCAGCACTGAAACCGGCGCTGGCCGATATCTACCGGAGGCTGCTGGACCGTTTCGCCCCCCAGCACTGGTGGCCCGCCGACGAGCCCTTCGAGGTCATTATCGGCGCCATACTCACCCAGTCCGCCGCCTGGGGCAACGTGGAGAAAGCTATAGGGAATCTGAGGGGGGCGGGGGCGCTGTCGCCGCGGGCGCTTCGTAAACTCCCCCGTGCTAAACTGGCCGAGCTGGTCTATCCCTGTGGCTACTACAACGCCAAGGCGCTGAAGCTCAAAGCCTTCGCCCTGTGGCTGGGCAATCATTACAATGACGACCTGGATAGGTTATTCGCCCTTAATGCCGAAGACCTGCGCCAGCAGCTGCTCTCGGTGCACGGCGTGGGGCCGGAGACGGCCGATTCCATAATACTCTACGCCGCGGGCAAGCCCGTCTTCGTTATCGACGCCTACACGCGGCGCATCATCAGCCGTCTGGGCTTAGCCCCGGAAAAGGAGAGCTACGCCGCCTATCAGGCGCTTTTCACAAAAAACCTGCCGCCCGATGCTCAACTATACAACGAATACCACGCCCTGTTGGTCTGTCTGGGCAAGAACGTCTGCCGCCGCCAACCGCTTTGCGCCGACTGCTGCCTCAACGATATTTGCCGGTTTTGACTCCACCCCACCTTGATAGCGTACGTTGTTTTGTCCCACCCTGCCCACCCAATAGAGGTTAGACCTCTATTAACTCCTTATTTAGGGGGCCGCCCCCGCCTCATTTCCCCCTTTAGTAAAGGGGGATTAAGGGGGATTTCGTCCCGCTATTTTGGGGGTGTTTAAGAGGGGGCTCTGCCCCCTCTTTACCTTAAAAGGGCGGCGGGCGGGAATAGATAAAAACGGGGTGGGGGGAAGAGCCCCTTCGCTAAAGGGAGAGACTGGATTCTCGCCTTCGCGGGAATGACATTTTGACCAGTCTTATGGTAGTCTTGACGGCGGGTTGAGGGTTGGTTAAGATGGGGATGGTAAAAAGCATGCCCTATTCCACAGTTAGCTACACTGAGAAAGACCACGTGGCTTACCTGACCCTCAACCGCCCCGAAGCCGCTAACCGCATCAACCTTGAATTAGCCCGGGAGCTGGAAGACGCCTGCCGACAAGCCAACCAGGACGACGAGGTTTACGTCGTTGTCCTCAGCGGGGCGGGCAAAGCTTTCTGCAAAGGCGTTGATGTGCTAGAAGCGGGTGCGGTCTATGGCGTTGCCGCTGCCGTCAAAGACATCGAAAAGCCGGTCATCGTTGCCATCAACGGCGACGCTCTGGGGCAGGGGCTGGAGCTAGCCTTGAGCTGTGATATAAAGCTGGCGGCGGATAAAGCCAAACTCGGTCTTACTCAACTGGCTCAGGGGCTTATCCCCGCCGACGGCGGCACCCAGAGATTGGCGCGGCTGGTGGGGAGGGGCAAGGCGCTGGAATTAATACTAACTGCGGAGACTATCACCGCTACGGAGGCGCTTGAAATCGGGCTGGTGGATAGGGTGGTGGGGGGTGCCAAGCTGGCGGGTGAAGCCAAAGCTCTGGCGGAGACCATCGCCGGCAAGGGGCCCATCGCCCTGAGGTTTATCAAGGAGGCGGTGAACAAGGGGCTGGATTTAACGCTGGAGCAGGGGCTGCGCCTGGAGGGCGACCTTTATTTTCTGCTCCACACCACCGACGACCGGACGGAAGGCATTAATGCCTTCCTCAAGAAAAGACCGCCCAAGTTTAAGAATAAATGAGCGATTTCGAGACCATAATCTACGAAAAGAAAGACAGGCTGGCTTATATTACCCTCAACCGACCCGAAGCCTTAAACGTCTATAACATCAAAATGAGGGACGAGCTTTACCAGGCGCTGGGCGCCATCAAAGACGACGCCGAGGTCAGGGTGGCTATATTTCGGGGTGCCGGCGACAGGGCTTTTTGCGCCGGCGCCGACCTGAGCGAGTTCCTTACCGCCCCCTCCCCCATCATCGCCCGCCGGGCGCGCTGGGAGCGGGATGTCTGGGGGCTTTTCCTGAGCATCAACAAGCCAATGATTGCCGCCCTGCACGGCTTTGTCCTGGGGTCGGGGGTGGAGATAGCCCTCTGCTGCGACATCAGGCTGGCGGCGGAAGACGTCCAGTTCGGGCTGCCCGAGCCGGGGCTGGGCATAATCCCGGCGGCGGGGGGCAGCCAGACCCTGCCCCGGATTATCGGCGGGGCTAAAGCCCTGGAGATATTGCTTTCGGGGCGGTGGGTCAAGGCCGAGGAGGCACGGCGGCTAAAGCTGGTGAGCCGCGTGCTGCCCCAAAAAGAATTGATGCCCGCCGCCGAGGGGCTGGCGGAAAGAATCGCCGGCTTCGACCCGCTGGCCGTAGCCAGCGCCAAGCAGGCTATTACACGGGGGCTCGACCTGAGCTTAAAGCAGGGGCTGGAGCTCGAAGCCCGGCTGGCGGGCTCGTTAATATAGAGGCGAATGTCATGGTGGAACAAAATCTGGACGCGCTCGCCCTAGAGGCGGCGGAGCTTATTAATGCCGCCAAAAAGCTGGTTGTCTTTACCGGCGCGGGCATCAGCACCGAATCGGGGATTCCCGATTTCCGCAGTCCGGGGGGTATCTGGAGCCGATTCGACCCCGAGGATTTCACCTACCAGAAATTCGTCGCCGACCCCGAAGCCCGGCGCAAGCAGTGGCGGATGCTGGGGGAGGGGCACCTGACCACCGATGCCAAGCCCAACCCCGCCCACCACGCCATCGCCGAGTTGGACAAACTGGGCAAGCTGGACTGCGTTATCACCCAGAACGTGGATAACCTGCACCACAAGGCGGGGGTGCCCGCGGAGAAGGTCTTCGAGCTGCACGGCAACGTGCAGTGGGCGGTGTGTTTGAGCTGCGGGCGGCGCTATCCCTTCGAGGAGATTAAGGCCCGGCTGGAGGGGGGCGAGGAAATCCCCGACTGCGAGGGGTGTGGGGGGATGCTCAAGCCCGACGCCGTCCTCTTCGGCGAAGCCCTGCCTCAAGAGGTTCTGCAGGAAGCCTCTCGGCGCTCGTCCGACTGCGACCTCTTTATCGTGGTCGGCTCGACGCTGGTTGTCTACCCCGCCGCCTATATGCCGCTCTACGCGGTGCAGGGTGGCGCCAAACTGGTTATCGTCAACCTGAGCGATACCCCCATGGACGCCCAGGCCGCCGTACTCATCAGAGCCAAGGCGGGGGAAGCCATGTCCAAGATAGTGGAGAGGGTGAGGGAAAAGATAAACGGCTGAAGCGGAGGGAAGATACCGGAGGGGAAATGATAATAAGCGAATTTCTCGACCTGTCCGCCCTGCTCGTCCCGGAGAGGGCCGCCATCGCCTTCGAGGGGAGGCGCTACAGCTACGCCGAGCTAAATACCAGAGTCAACCGCCTGGCCGACGCCCTGAACCGTCTGGGCTTAAAGAAGGGCGACCGGGCGGCTATCCTCGAGGTCAACTGCAGCCAGTACGTCGAAGCCTGTTTCGCCACCGTCAAGCTGGGGGCTATCTTCGTCCCCCTCAACTTCCGCGTGCGGCAGGACGAGCTGAGCTACCTGGTGAACGAGGCCGAGCCCAGCTTCCTCTTCGTCGGCAGCCGTTACGCCGACATGGTGCGCCGCGTTCAGCTCCAGCTGCCTTCGGTGAAGCACTTTATCATCATTGGGGGTGGGGATGAGGGGATGCTAGACTACGACGAGTTGCTCGACTCCGGCTCCCCCGATGATAAGACCTTTGCCGAGGTTAAAGACGAGGATATAGCCGTGCTCATGTTTACCGCCGGCACCACCGGCTTTCCCAAGGGGGTGCCCCAGGACAATAACGCCTACAGCTCCTACGTGCTGAGAAACGTCGACCCGCCCGACATGGAGGCCCCCGCCGAGACCAACCTGCTGGTCATGCCCCTCTACCACGTAGCCGGGATGCAGGCTTTGATGGCCAGCGTTTACGGCGGGCGGACCATCGCCCTGATGCGGCAGTTCGACGAAAAGGAGTGGTTCGAGACGGTGCAGCGGGAGAAAGCCACGCGGGTGATGGTGGTGCCGACCATGCTTAAACGAATCGTGGAATACCCCGACTTCGATAAATACGACCTCTCCAGCGTGCGGGTGGTGACCTACGGCGCCGCCTTCTGCCCCTACGAGGTGCTCAAAGAGACCATCAGGCGCTTTCCGGGGCGGGCGCTGATAAACGCCTTCGGCGGCACCGAGACCTCCTCCACCATAGCCGCCCTCAGAGCCGAGGACCAGGTAATCACCGGTAAGGAATCCGAAGCCGAGAAAGAAAAGAAGCTGAATCGGCTGGCCAATTCCATCGGGCGGCCCCTGGAGGATGTCGAGATTCAGGTCAGGGATAAGAAGGGGCGGGAGGTGGTGGCAGGAAAGACCGGGGAGATTGTCGTCCGCGGTCCTCGCATAATGAAGGGCTACTGGAAGAACGAGGAAAAGACGAGGCAGGCCTTTACCGACGACGGCTGGTACCGCACCGGTGACATGGGCTGCCGGGACGAAGAGGGCTACATCTACCTTACCGGGCGCGCCGACGATATTATCGTTCGGGGGGGGGAGAATATCGGCCCCGACGAGGTGGAGAGCGTCCTTTTCGGCCACCCCAAAATCGAGGAGGTGGGGGTTATCGGGGTCAGGGATGTGGAGTGGGGGCAGCAGGTCAGGGCTATCGTCAGGCTCAAAAAAGGGGAAAGCGCCAGCGAGGCGGAGATTACCGATTTTTGCCGACCCCGCCTGGCCGGATTTAAGCGCCCGACCTCAATAATCTTCGTCAGCGAAGAGCTGCCCAAGACCAGCACGGGCAAAATCCGGCGCCGAACCCTGCGCGAAAAGTACGGTGAGCCTTAATCGCGCTCGCGGCGGAGCTCGAAGACCACCGGGTTTTCGGCGTCGGGACAAACCGCCGTGGCCTTATCGGGGTCTTTTTCCCAGGGGAAGGCGCCTCCGTACATCAGCGGAGTGATGAAGGGGAGTAGGGAGGAGAAGGCAAAGATACACAGGCCTTCGGGCGTCTTTTCGCCGACCAGCCACCGGTCGCCGACTTTGTGCCCCGCCTCGCAGGTCCCCTTCTGGCTGATTACCTTAACGCTTACCTGATAGCTTTCCGCCGTCCTTCTCCTTCAAGGGCTCCTTTAAGGGCTCCTATTCTTCTATCTGCGCCGCCAGCAATTCGGCGATGTCCATCACCTTGAGCTTTTCCTCGGCCTCTTTGGTCTTGATGCCGTCGTCGAACATCTGCAGGCAGAAGGGGCAGGCGGTAATCACCCTTTGCGCCCCTGTTTCCAGCGCCTGCTCGGTGCGCATCTCGTTGATGCGGCGGCCTTCTTGCTCCTCCAGCCACATGTGACCCCCGCCGCCGCCACAGCAGAATGCCCGCCGCTTGTTCCTCTCCATCTCCGTCAGCCTGATATCGGGGACGGCTTTTATAACCTGCCGCGGCGGCTGGTAGATATTATTGTATCTCCCCAGGTAACAGGCGTCGTGATAGGTGACCTTTTCGCTCAAAGCCTTATTAACCTTGAGCTTGCCCTCTTTGATTAGCTGGGCGATGAGCTCGGTGTGGTGGATAACCTCAAAGTTGCCGCCGAACTGGGGGTACTCGTTCTTCAGGGTGTTATAGCCGTGGGGGCAGGCGGTGACGATGCGCTTGACCCCGTAGTTCTTTAGGATTTCGATGTTTTTTTCCGCCTGCATTTGGAAGAGGTATTCGTTGCCCAGGCGGCGGGCGGGCTCGCCGCAGCAGCTTTCCTCCGTTCCCAGAATACCGAAATTGACGCCGGCGGCTTTGAGCAGCTTGACCACCGACTGGGATATTTTAGTGCTCCTTTCCTCCAGGGCGCCCGTGCAGCCCACCCAGAAGAGAATGTCTACATCCTGGTCATCGGCCATGACCTTGATATCCAGTCCCTCCGCCCAGTCCGTCCTCGACAGCGTCGTGCCCCGCCAGGGGTGGCCTCTGTCTTCGATGCTCCTTAACGCGCCCTCGGCCGTTTCGGGCATGGACGCCTGCTCCATAACCAGGTTGCGCCTCAGGTCTACTATTTTGTCGATGTGGTCTACCCACACCGGGCAGACTTCATCACAGGCACCACAGGTAGTGCACG
>CAYQPY010000025.1:0-11664 GCA_964419705.1 uncultured Dehalococcoidales bacterium | reverse complement strand
GCAGGCTGCGCGTCAGCCCGTGCAGGGAGCGGTGCTCCTTGCTGTCGCTGGGTCGCGATACCGTGAGCACGTTATTCGCCAGCTTAATCTTCATATCGGGGTTAAAGCGGCGGCTAAGCTCCCCCTTGGGGCCGCTCACCTTGACCATATCTTTGCCGAGGTCAACCTTGACCGTATCGGGCACGTCTATCGGCATCAGCCCTACTCTAGACATCGATATCACCCCTGATTTTTACCATACGTGGCATAGCAGTTCTCCGCCGACTCCTTTACGCCAGGCTTGCTGCCCGGTCATTACGCCCTGGGAGGTGGAAAGGATAGCGATGCCCAGGCCGCCGTGAACGCGGGCAATCTCGTCCCGCCCCACATAGACCCTCAAGCCGGGCTTGCTCACCCGTTCCAGTCCGGAAAGGATGGGCTCGTTCTTATCGTCGTACCTGAGGTGGACTCGTATCGTCCGTTGCGGCTTGCTCTTCAGCACCTCATAGTCGGCAATAAAGCCTTCCTTCTTGAGAATGCGGGCGACAGCCAGCTTCAATCTTGAAGTCGGCACCAGCACGGAATCGTGCCGCGCCATAATGGCGTTGCGCAACCGGGTCAACATATCGGCTATTGGGTCTGAGATAGTCATATCCGCTTCACCAGCTTGATTTTCTTACTCCGGGAATCTGCCCGGCCAGAGCTAAGTTTCTAAAGCAAATTCGGCATAAGCCAAACTTGCGAATATAGGCTCTAGAGCGTCCGCAGAGCAGACAGCGGCTATGCTGCTGCACCTTGTATTTGGGCGTCCGCTTTGATTTTTCGACTTTCGACTTCTTGGCCATTACTACTCCGTTTTAATCCCGGACGAAGGGCATGCCTAACAACTCCAGCAGTTGCCTGCCTTCGTCGTCGGTCCTAGCCGTGGTGCCGATAGACACCTCCAGCCCCCGTACCTTTTCTATCTTATCGTAATCCATTTCGGGGAAGATGACCTGCTCCTTAAACCCCAGGGTATAATTACCCCTGCCGTCGAAGGAATCGCGGGAAACCCCGTGAAACTCGCGCATGCGGGGCAGGGTGATATTTACCAGCTTATCGAAAAAGTGATACATGCGCTCCCCGCGCAGGGTCACCTTCATACCGATGGTCATTCCCTCCCTCAGCTTGAAGGCGGCGATGGACTTCTTGGAGCGGGTGGTAACCGGGTGCTGCCCCGTAATAGCGGCCAAATCCTTCTCCGCCGACTCCAGCGCCTTGGCGTCGGAAATCGCCTCGCCCAGTCCGATATTAAGCACCACTTTCTCCAGGCGCGGTACCTGCATCACGTTCTTATAGCCGAAACTCTCCATCAGGCCGGGCACGACCTCGGTCTTGTATTTCTCTTTAAGCGCCGACATTAATCAACCACCTCCCCGCAAGACCGACAAAAGCGTACCTTGCGGCCATCAGCCAGAAAGCGCGACCCGACCCGGGCCGGCTTGTTGCACTTGGTGCATACCAGCATAACGCTCGAGACGTGAATCGGCGCCTCGCGCTCGATTATACCCGCCTGCCTGACGGCCCCCTGGGCGCGGCTATGCTTCTTGACGAAGTTGATACCCTCTACCAGCAGCCGTTCTTTCTTGGGGTAGGCAAAGCGCACTCGGCCCCTTTTCCCCTTGTCCTTGCCGGCGATAACCAGCACGTTATCGTTCTTTCTGATATCCATTTTATCTCACAGTACCTCGGGCGCCAGCGAGATAATCTTGGTGAAATCCTTATCTCTCAGCTCCCTGGCTACCGGCCCGAATATCCTCGTTCCTTTCGGGTTGTTCTTATCGGTTAGAATGACGGCGGCGTTCTCATCGAACCTGACGTACGAGCCGTCAGAGCGCCGACAGGGCTGGGCACAGCGGACAATCACCGCCCTGACCACCTCCCCCTTCTTGACCACCCCTCTCGGCGTCGCTTTCTTTACCGATGCCACGATAATATCGCCCACGCGGGCGTATTTGCGCTTGGTGCCGCCCAAGACGGTGATGCACATAATCTCCTTGGCACCGGTGTTATCAGCCGCTTTAAGTCTAGAATAGGATTGAATCATAGCACTCTATTCCGAAGTCTCTTCCTTGGTTTCTTCCTTCTCTTCTTCTTTAGTTTCCGCCTTAGCCTTTTCCTTGGCTTCGGCCTTGGTCTCTTCCTTGGCTTTTTCTTTAGCTTCGGGCTCTTCTTTTATTTCCTCTTTTATTTCCTCGGTAGCTTCGGCTTCGGGCTTGACCTCGGCTTCGGCTTTCGCTTCCTTTTCCTTTACTTTTTTCTCAGGCATAACCTTGTCCAGGTCTTCCTGGGTTATCTCCTCGGGTGAAACCTCCACCACCTCTCCCTTGGCCACTATCTCAGCCACCCGCCACCGCTTCTCCCGGGAAAGGGGCCTGGTCTCCACGATTCTCACTTTATCACCCACCTGGCACTCGTTCTTCTCATCGTGAGCCTTATACCTGACCACCCGCCTGATTATCTTTTTATATAACGGGTGCCGCTTGGGGCCGGATACCTCCACCACCACCGTCTTATCCATGCGGTCGCTCACCACCTGCCCCAGCCTTACTTTACGTTTGGTCTCTTCGGTCATTGCCTTATCCCCAGTTCTCTTTCCCTGATTACGGTCTTAATCCGAGCAATCTGATGCCTGGCCCGGGAAAGCTCGCGGTGGTTGACCAGTTGCTTGGTCTCCAGGCGAAAGCGAAGGTTAAACAGCTCCTGATGAGCGTCCTCCAGCTGCTTGGCCAGCTCCGCTTTACCGAGGGCCCGAATCTCTTCCAGCTTCACTCGGCATCACCCCCCACGCTCGCGGCGCCGGTATCCCTGGCCATAAACTTGGTGCTTATGGGCAGCTTGTGCGCCGCCAGGCGCATAGCTCCCCTGGCTACATCCTCGCTAACTCCCCCCATCTCAAAGAGCATCCGGCCCGGTTTAACCACCGCCACCCAGTGGTCGGGGGCACCCTTGCCCCCACCCATCCGGGTTTCGGCGGGCTTTTTGGTCACCGGTTTATCGGGATAGATGCGCACCCAGACGTTGCCGCCGCGGCGGATGTAACGGGTAATCGCCCGCCGCGCCGCTTCAATCTGTCGGCTGGTAAGCCAGGCCGACTCCAGCGCCTTCAGGCCGAAATCGCCGAAGTCAATGCTATTCCCCACCTGGGCGGTGCCCCGGCGGTGTCCTTTATGACTCTTGCGGTACTTCACCCTCTTGGGCTGTAGCATCTTTCTCCTCTTTATCCTCGGCTACGGGGGTTTTCTCCCCGGTGGTCTTCTTGGTTTTACGCTTGGTCGTTTTCTTTTCCGCCGCCGGCTTCTTAGCCTTCTTCGGCTTGGCGGCTTTCTTCTCCGCCTTTGGAGCTTCCTCCACAGGAGCCTTCTTCGGTTTGGCGGCTTTCTTCTCTGCCTCTGGAGCTTCCGCCGCCGGCTCCTTAGCCTTCTTGGCCGGTTTCTTAGCTTTTGCCTCCGGTTTTTCCTCGGCGACTGCTTCCGCTTTGGCTTCCGGTTTTTCCTCGGCGACCGCTTCCGCCTTCACTTCGGGCTTTTCTTCAACGACCGCTTCCGGTTTCGCCTCCGCCTTTTCTTTCTTGGGCGGCGCTACCGGGGGCTTGGCCGCCTCAGCGGCGGCTTCGGGGGCTTCTTCAGCCTCGGGCCGGGTGGTCTCGGGGAGAATTTCGCCCCGATAGACCCAGACCTTGACCCCGATTCGCCCCAGCGTGGTGCGCGCCTCGGTAAATCCGTAATCGATATCGGCCCGCAGCGTATGCAGGGGCACCTGCCCCTGGTGCATAACCTCGCGGCGGGCTATCTCGGCACCACCCAGCCTGCCGGAGCAACTGATTCTCATTCCCTTGGCTCCGGCCTGCATGGTGCGGAACATGGCCTGCTTCATCGCCCGGCGGAAAGCCACCCGGTGCTCGATTTGCTCGGCCACCGCCTTGGCTATCAGGTAGCCGTCCAGCTCGGGCTGCTGGACCTCCAAGATACTCAGTTGAATCCTCTTGCCGATAAGGGCTTCCAGCTTCGCCCTCATCTCATCGACCCGCTGCCCCCCTCGCCCGATGACGACGCCGGGGCGGGCGGTATGGATGGTTATGGCGACCTTATTCGACTGGCGCTCAATTTCCACCAGGGAAATACCAGCTTCGGCATATCCGGCGGCAATAGCCTTCCGAAGCCGGAGGTCTTCCTGCAAGAAGTCGATATAGTTCTTGTCGGCATACCACTTGGACTGCCAGTTGCGTATGACCCCTAGCCTGAAACCGAAAGGGTGGACCTTACGACCCAATTACTCTACCTCCTCACTAACAACGACGGTAATATGGCTGGAACGCTTGAGAATACGGTTGGATCGCCCCCTTGCCCGTGCGCGAAACCGCTTTAACGTCCTGGCATCACCGGTAGAGATGTTCACAATCCTCAAGTCGGCCGGTTCCATCTGATAATTATTCTCGGCGTTAGCCGCCGCCGATTTTACCACCTTGGCCACCACGCGGGCGGTGGGGGTGGGCGTGAACTTGAGCATGGTTAGTGCCTCGTCCACCTTCTTGCCCCGCACCATATCCACCAGCGGGCGCACCTTGCGCGGCGATATACCGGTATCTTTAGATACTGCTCTCACTTCCATTTATACTCTAAGGCCTCTTCCTTAGCTGGGTCACCTTTTCCCCCCTGGAGCCGTGGCCCCGGAAGGTTCGGGTCATGGCGAACTCGCCCAGCTTATGCCCCACCATATTCTCGGTGACGAAGATGGGCACGTGCCGCCGCCCGTCGTGGACGCCGATGGTAAGACCCACCATCTGGGGCAGGACGGTAGACCAGCGCGACCAGGTCTTTATCACCGCCTTTTCCCCGGAGCGGTTCAGTGCCTCCACTTTCTTGAGCAGCTTGGCGTCAATCGCCGGACCCTTTTTGGTTGACCTCGACATTATGTCACTTCCCTCTACGCTTGACAATCATCCTGTCGGAAGCCTTGGCCTTGCGCGTTCTGTAGCCCAAAGCCGGCTTACCCCAGGGTGTCTTCGGTCCGGGCAAGCCTATGGGGGCTCTACCCTCCCCACCCCCGTGGGGGTGGTCGCTGGGATTCATTGCCGAACCCCTTACCGTAGGCCGCCAGCCCATCCAGCGCTTGCGGCCCGCCTTGCCCAGATTAACACTACGATGGTCGACATTACCCACCTGGCCGATAGTGGCCAGGCAATTTATACTGACGCGCCGCACCTCACCCGAGGGCAGGCGCACCAGGGCGTATTTACCTTCTTTAGCCATCAGCTGGGCGGCGACTCCGGCGCTGCGCACCAGCTGTCCCCCTCTCCCCACCTCCATCTCGATATTATGTATCAGGGTGCCCGTGGGGATTTGCTTCAAGGGCAGGGCATTGCCCGGTTTAACCTCAGCATCGGGGCCCGACTTTATGCTGTCGTCCACCTTAAGCTCGTTGGGGGCGAGTATATAGCGCTTGTCCCCATCGGCATAGAAGATGAGAGCGATACGAGCCGAGCGATTGGGGTCGTATTCAATGGCGGCCACGCGGCCCGGGACGCCCGGCTTATCGCGCTTAAAGTCCAGTACGCGCAGCCGTCGCTTGGCGCCGCCGCCGCGGTGACGCACCGTTATCTTTCCCTGGTTACTCCGTCCCGCCCTCCTCTTTAAGGGCGCCAGCAGCGACTTCTCCGGCTTGCTCTTGGTTATTTCCTCAAAGCTGGAGCCGGTCATGCCCCGTCGGCCGGGAGATGTGGGACGATATTGCTTTAGTGGCACCTAGACCCCCTCGAACAGTTCAATTTTACCTCCGGGTTTTAAGGTGACAATCGCCTTCTTCCAAGACGGGGTCATCACCATTCTGCCCCGCATCATCCGCTTCCGCCCCGGCACGGTCATCACGTTGACCCGGGAGACATCGACCTTAAAAGCCTTCTCCACCGCCAGCCTAACCTGGTCCTTGTTCGCCTCCGCGGCGACCTCGAAGGCGTATTTGCCCTGAGGCGCCTGGATGGCGGTATTCTTCTCCGTTACCAGGGGACGGCGCAATACCTCAGACAGATGCATGCCCACCCCCCCAGAGCCGCTCGGCGCGGCGCACCGCCGACTCCGTCATCAATAGCATCTTATAGGATAGAATATCGGCCACGTTCAGTATATTGGCGGGCAGGGTCTTAACCCCCGCCAGGTTGCGGGCCGACTTGATTAAATTCTCTTCGGGCATATCGGTGACGATAAGGGCCGAGGAATTCACCCCCAGCGCCGCCAGCGCCCCGGCCATCTCCTTGGTCTTGGGCTGGTCGAACTTGAGTTCTTCCAGAACCTTCAGTTCGGCGTCTCTGGCCTTAGCCGAGAGCACGCACCTTATCGCCAGCTGGCGCATCTTCTTGGGCATATCCTGGCGGTAGTCCCTGGGCTTGGGCCCGAAGGTAACCCCACCACCCCGCCTTATCGGCGAACGGCTGCTGCCCGCCCGCGCCATGCCGGTATGCTTCTGGCGAAAGAGCTTGGCCGTGCTGGCGGTTACCTCGCCGCGGGTCTGGGTGCTGGACGTGCCCTGGCGGGCGTTCGCCCGCTGCCTGACCAGCGCCTGGTGCACCACCGCCTCGTTAAAAGGCACGGCGAAGACTTCGTCGCTCAGCTCGATATTCTTAACCACCTCGCCAGCGAGGCTGTAAACCGGAACTTCCACTGTCTTTATTTCTTCCCCTCCCGTTTCTCGATGAGCACCAGCCCGTTTTTGGCGCCGGGAACAGCTCCCCTGACCAGCAACAGGTTGCGCTCCGGGTCGGCACTATATACCTGCAGGTGACTGACCGTCACCCGGTCGGTACCCATATGTCCCGCCATACGCTTCCCCTTGAGCACTCTACCCGGCGATGTCGCCGCCCCGATAGAGCCGGGGGCGCGGTGGCGGTCGGACTGTCCGTGGGTCTTGGGTCCGCCGGCAAAATGATAACGTTTTACCACGCCGGCAAAGCCCTTGCCCTTGGAGACACCGGTAATATTGACCAGGTCGCCTTCTTTGAACAGCCCCACGTCAATCTTATCCCCAACCTTAATCTCTTTGGTGTCAGCCACCCTGAACTCCCGAAGATACTGGAACTGCCCCAGCTTCTTGAGGTGCCCCTTCTGCGGGGAGTTGAGCCGCTTGGCTTCTCCGAAGCCGAGCTGGGCAGCTCTGTAGCCTTCTTTATCCGCCGTTTTAACCTGGGTCACCACGCAGGGCCCCGCCTCGATAGCGGTCACCGCTTCGGCTTCACCCGATTCGGCGAAGACCTGCCCCATGCCCAGTTTTCGGCCTATTATACCTGTAATCATATCTTTAGCTCTTAATGTCTATCTCCACCCCGGCGGGTAGATTGAGGCTGCTCAGGGCGTCGATAGTCTTTGATGTCATCTCCACAATGTCGATTAGTCTTTTGTGCGTCCGTATCTCGAACTGCTCCTGCGAGTCCTTGTCGATAAAGGGGGAGCGGATGACGCTGTACTTCTGGATACGGGTGGGCAGCGGCACCGGTCCCACGACCACCGCCCCCGTCCTCTCCACGGCGGCTACGATTTGCTCCACCGACAGGTCGAGAATCTTGTGGTCGTAACCCTTTAGTTTAATGCGTATCTTTTGTTTCGGCATGCTTTACCTCTTTTATCGGGCCAGAGCCTTTCCCGTTATCTGGTCGGCCAACTCGGACGGCACCTGGTCATAGTGAGCAAACTCCAGTGAGTAAGCCGCCCGGCCCTGCGTTAGCGAGCGGAGATTAGTGGCGTAGCCAAAAGTCTCGGCCAGCGGTACCAGGGCGCGAATAACCGACAGCACATCGCGCGCCCCGACGGATTCAATATGTCCCCGTCTGGAGTTGAGGTCTCCCATTATATCACCAAGGAACTGTTCGGGGGCAACTATTTCCAGTTTCATAATCGGCTCCAGCAGCACGGGCTTGGCTTTAGACACACCGTCCCGCAGCGCCATAGAGCCGGCCATCTTAAAGGCTATGTCCGAGGAATCGACTTCGTGGTAGCTGCCGTCGTAAAGGGTGGCTTTGACATCCACTACGGGATAGCCCGCCACCACCCCCGTCTCCATAGCCTCTTTAATGCCGACCTCGGCGGCTTGAATATACTGTTTGGGCAAAGCCCCGCCCTTAATGCGTTCGAAGAACTGAAAGCCGCCGCCCCGCTCCATAGGCTCGAGCTTGATAAAGACATGCCCGTACTGGCCGTGCCCGCCGCTCTGGCGGATGAACTTGCCTTCCACCTCCACGGGCTGGGTAATCGTTTCTTTATAGGATACCTTGGGCTTGCCAATCTTGGCTGCCACCCCGAACTCGCTGATAAGGCGGCTCACCAGGAACTCCATGTGAAGCTCGCCCATCCCCGAAATAATCGTCTGCCCCGCCTCCTGGTCGTAGGTCACGCGGAAGGTGGGGTCTTCCTCGGTCAGCCTTTGCAGGGCTCCGCCCAGCTTGTCCTGGTCGGCCCTGGTCCTGGGCTCGACAGCCACCGAGATTACGGGCTCGGGGAAGCGAATAGCCTCCAGGAGCACGGGCTGGGAGTAATGGCAAAGGGTATCTCCGGTAAAGGTATTTTTCAGTCCCAGGGTGGCGACAATAGCGCCGGCGCCTACCTCTTCTTCCTCCTCCCGCCGATTGGCGTGCATCAGCAGCAGCCGCCCGATGCGCTCCCTCTTGCCTCGGGTGGAATTAAGCACCTGGGCGCCGACCTTCACCGTGCCCGAATAGACTCTGAAATAGACCAGCCGGCCGACGAAGGGGTCGGAGACCACCTTGAAAGCCAGCGCCGAAAAGGGGGCGTCGTCTTTGGGCGGGCGGGCAACCTCGCCCCCCACCCTGGTATCGATAGCCCTCACCGGGGGCATATCCTCCGGCGAAGGCAGGTAGTTGACAATAGCGTCGAGCAGGGGCCGCACGCCCTTATTCTTCAGGGCACTACCGCAAAGAACGGGCACCCCTTTAACTGTCAGGGTTACCCGTCTTAGAGCCTGTCTCAAATCATCGGGAGTGATAGGAGTGCCCTCGAGATAGAGCGCCAGTATCTGGTCGTCGGTCTCCGCCAGCTTCTCGATAAGCGTCTGGCGGGCCTGGGCGCACTGGGCTTGCTCCGAATCGGGGATAGCCACCTCCACGGGCGGCTCCTTGAGGTCGTCTTCGAAATGCCATGCCTTGTTCTCCAACAAGTCGATGACGCCCTCAAAGGAAGATTCGCTGCCCAGGGGCAACTGCACCACCAGGGGCTTAGCCCTCAGCATCTCTTCAATCATAGAAACGGTGCGCTCGAAATTAGCCCCCACCCGGTCCATCTTATTAATGAAACAGATGCGGGGAACGTTATATCTATCCGCCTGGTGCCATACCGTCTCCGACTGCGCCTCGACACCGGCCACGGCATCGAAGACCACCACCCCACCGTCCAGCACTCTCAGGCTGCGCTCCACCTCGGCGGTGAAATCGACATGGCCGGGGGTATCGATGATGTTGACGCGGTGCTCCCGCCAGTAGCAGGTGGTCGCCGCCGCCGTGATGGTAATACCCCGCTTCTTCTCCTCCTCCATCCAGTCCATCACCGCCGTGCCCTCATCCACCTCGCCGATCTTGTAGGTGCGGCCGGTATGATAGAGTATGCGCTCGGTGACGGTGGTCTTACCCGCGTCAATGTGAGCGATAATAGCAATATTGCGTATTTTATCCAAAGGAAAGCTCCTCGCCATCGTCCTATCCTCTACCAACGGTAATGGGCAAAGGCCCGGTTCGCCTCAGCCATCTTGTGGGTATCCTCACGCTTCTTTATGGTTACGCCCTCTCCCCGCGCGGCGTCAGTCAGTTCCGCCGCCAGCTTCTCCGCCATAGACTTGCCGCCCCGGGCTCGGGCGGAAGCCACCAGCCAGCGCAAAGCCAGAGATAAAGAGCGCTCCGGACGGACCTCAACCGGTACCTGATAGGTAGCGCCGCCGACGCGCCGTGGTTTGACCTCAAGCTGGGGGGTAGCGTTCTTCACCGCCTGCTCTAAGGTAGCGGCGGGCTCTTTGGCCCCCTGCTTCTGCATCATATCGAAGGCGCCGTAGACTATTTCCTCAGCCCGACTCTTCTTGCCCCACTTCATCATCCGGTTAATCAACCGGGCGACGATTTCGTTGTGGTACTTGGCATCAGGGGGTATCTCTCTTCTGGTGGCACGAGACCGCCTTGGCATTTCTTCCTCCTATTCCTCAGCCGCCGCTTCAGTCGCCGCCTCCTCCACCACTGCCGCCTCCTCGACTATGCCTCTAGCAGACCGTTTACTTCCGTACTTACTGCGCCCCTGACGCCGATTAGCCACACCGGTGGCGTCCAGAGCGCCGCGGATAATATGGTAGCGAACGCCGGGCAGGTCTTTCACCCGCCCGCCGCGAATAAGCACTACCGAGTGCTCCTGAAGCTCATGCCCCTCACCGGGGATATAAGCGGTTACTTCTATTTGATTGGTCAGCCGCACGCGCGCTATCTTACGCAGCGCCGAATTAGGCTTCTTGGGGGTGGTGGTCTTAACCTGCACGCAGACCCCCCGCTTCTGGGGGGAACCCCGCCCCGTGACCATTCTATTCCGCAGCGCGTTATAGCTAAGCAGCAACGCGGGCGCCTTGGTCTTCTTAGCCGCCTTACTGCGTCCCTTGCGCACTAACTGGTTAACTGTGGGCACTTTTTAGTTCTTCCTCCCGTTCACACAACTTAAATGGATGAGCCATAGCTCATCCATCGCAAGCTGACGTTGTTGATTAAAGCCTTTAAGATTTCAATCTTTAACTGTCAGCCGAATTAACAAACGGCAACTCGATATACTACCACAGCCATCGGTTAGCTGTCAATAACTAATGCCAGAAATTTATAGGGAATTTATGAATAAATCGTCTTGACAAAGGCGCGGCACTATGCTAATATTTTAGCTACCTATGAACGGCGTTGATACATAACTAAGGCTTTTGGTGGTTTAACCAAGAACGGCTTGGTGACAAATCGCCAAGCCGTTTAGTTATGTATTAAGTACCTTAACAATTGAATATCGAGCGACTAATATCAAATCTGAAGCAGGTCAAGCGGGAAAGGGCACATGGTGGATGCCTTGGCATCAAGGGCCGATGAAGGACGTAGCAAGGCTGCGATAAGCCTCGGTCAGCTGCCTAGCAAGCTTAGCCGTGGATATCCGAATGGGGCAACCCACTCAGGTAAAACCTGGGTACCCCCAGCTGAACACATAGGCTGGGTGGAGGTAAGCAGGGGAAGTGAAACATCTCAGTACCCTGAGGAAAATAAATCAAGAGAGATTCCCTGAGTAGTGGCGAACGAAAAGGGAAAAGCCCAAACCCTATAAGCTTAACGGCTCTGGGGCCTATGCTTATGGGGGGTTGCAAGTCAGGCCGGACTTTAGCTCAGAATGGGTCGAGGAGTTACAAACCCAACCCTAGTTGAAGGTCCCTGGAAAGGGTAACCATAGAGGGTGACAGTCCCGTAAACGAAAGGGGGTAAGCTCCTGGTCTGCACTTAAGTACCACGGGACACGAGAAATCCTGTGGGAATCTGCCCTGACCACAGGGCAAGGCTAAATACCCTTGATGACCGATAGTGAACAAGTACCGTGAGGGAAAGGTGAAAAGAACCCCGGGAGGGGAGTGAAATAGAATCTGAAACCA
>CAYQPY010000024.1:0-11826 GCA_964419705.1 uncultured Dehalococcoidales bacterium | reverse complement strand
ACGGCATCCCCCTCCCCGTTACCGCCGAAAGCCCCTACTCCATAGACCAGAACCTCTGGGGGCGCAGCATCGAGTGCGGCGTCATGGAAGACCCCTGGGCCGAGCCCCCCGAAGACGCCTTCATCTGGGTCAGCCCCGTAGATAAGACCCCGGATAAGGCCGAATACGTCGAAATCGAATTCAATAAGGGCATACCCGTGGCCGTCAACGGTAAAAAGATGGATGGCATGGCCCTCGTCCAGATGGCCAACGACCTGGCCGGCAAGCACGGCATCGGCCGTGTCGACCATATCGAAGACAGAGTCGTCGGCATCAAGTCGCGCGAGGTCTACGAAACCCCCGCCGCCCTGCTCCTGATTCAGGCGCACCGCGCTTTAGAGTCGCTTTGCCTGTCCAGAGAGCAGCTGCGCTTTAAAGAAGACGTTTCCGCCGAATACGCCGACCTGGTCTATGACGGCCTCTGGTTCACCGGTTTCCGCGAAGACCTGACGGCTTACGTAGAGTCCTCACAGCGCTGCGTCAGCGGCGCCGTCAGGCTTAAACTGCATAAAGGGAGCTTAACGGTGGTGGGGCGAAAGTCCCCCTACTCCCTCTACCGTCACGAGCTGGCCACCTACGATAAGGGAGATGCTTTCGACCAGAGCGCCGCCGCCGGCTTCATTCATCTCTGGGGGCTGCCCGCCCGCATACAGGCGCGGGTGCAGGGCAAAAAAACGAAGGAAGGCTGATATGAGCCAAATAAGGGGTCGCTTTAAGAAAAAGGCAGACAAACTGGTAGACGCTTACACCACCTCCGTTCCCTTCGACTGGCGTCTCTATCCCTACGACATCGCCGGCAGCATCGCCCACGCCCGTATGCTAGCCAAGCAGGGCGTCATCGCCGAAAAAGACGCTGAAACTATCGTCAACGGACTGACGGCGATTCAGCGCGAGATTGAGCAGGGCGAGTTTCCCTTTAAGACGGAGTTGGAAGACATCCACATGAATATCGAAGCCCGCCTTATCGAAATGGTGGGGGAGGTGGGGGGCAAGCTCCACACCGCCCGTTCCCGCAACGACCAGGTGGCTCTCGATTTGCGTCTCTTTAGCCGTGATGCCATCGCCACCACGCTGGCTCAGCTCGAAGACCTGCAGCGGGCGCTCATCGCCCTGGCAGAAGCCAATGAGAAGGTCGTCATCCCCGGCTATACCCACCTCCAGAGGGCACAGCCCGTCCTGCTGGCGCACCATCTACTCGCCTATTTCGAGATGCTAAAGCGCGATGGCGAGCGCTTCAACGATTGCTTCAAACGCACCGACGTTATGCCCCTGGGCAGCGGTGCCCTGGCCGGCGTCGCCTATGATATCGACCGCGAGTTTCTAGCCAGGGAGCTCGGCTTCGACGCCGTAAGCCGGAACAGCCTGGACGCCGTCTCGGACCGGGACTTCGTCCTGGAATACCTGGCGGCGGCGAGTTTCTCTATGATGCACCTCTCCCGCCTGGCGGAAGAGCTTATCCTCTGGTCGTCCGCCGAGTTCGACTTTATTGAATTAGATGAGGCTTACGCCACCGGCTCCAGCATAATGCCCCAGAAAAAGAACCCCGATGTCGCCGAGCTGGCGCGGGGCAAGGCGGGGCGGGTCTACGGCAACCTGATGGCGCTGCTGACCACGATGAAAGCCCTCCCCCTGGCCTATAACCGCGACCTGCAGGAGGACAAGGAAGCCCTCTTCGACACTGTAGAAACACTGCTCTCCACGCTTGAGGTCTTCACCGGCATGCTCAAGAGCCTAAAGGTCAACTTCAAAAACGCCCGTCGTGCCCTTGACAGCAGCTACATTCTGGCCACCGACCTGGCCGACTACCTGGTCAAGAAGGGCAAGCCCTTCCGCACCGCCCACGAGGCGGTAGCCAAGCTGGTGAGCTACGCTGTAGAAAATAATAAATCCCTGTCCAGGCTCACCCTGGCCGAATACAAGAAGTTCTCCCCCCTCTTTGAAGAAGACGTCTTTTCCATCACCATAGAATCTTCTATCGCCGCCCGGAATGTTATCGGCGGCACCGCCCCCAGGCAGGTGGCTGAGGCTTTAGCCGCCGCCAAGAAATCGCTCGGAGCCAAGAGTGGCTAATCCCAAGGTAAAGCTCGCCCCCTCTATCCTCTCCGCCGACTTCGCCCGTCTGGGCGAGCAGGTCGCCGAAGCCACCAGGGCCGGCGCCGACTACATCCACGTCGATGTCATGGACGGGCACTTCGTTCCGCCTATAACCATCGGCGCACCGGTGGTGGCGGCGATACGTAAATGGACCGATTTGCCTTTGGACGTCCACCTAATGATTGAAGCCCCGGAAAAGCAGATTAAACAGTTCGCCGAGGCCGGCGCCGATATTATCACCGTCCACATCGAAGCCTGCCCCGATATTAAGCAAATCGTCTCGGCAATCAAGGGGTTGGGGGTGAAGGTGGGGGTGTCGCTCAACCCCGCAACCCCCTTAAATGCCATAACCGAAATACTGCCCTCATTGGATTTAGTGCTGGTGATGACGGTCAATCCCGGCTACGGCGGGCAGCCCTTCATTGAGGCAACGCTGGATAAGATAGCCCGGCTGCGCGCCGAGTTGGATAAAAAAGGCCTGGCTGCCGAGCTGGAGGTGGACGGTGGCATCAACGCTCAAGTTGCGCCTAAAGTGGTCAAAGCGGGGGCGAGGGTGCTGGTGGCGGGGGCGGCTGTCTTCGCTTCAGGGCGAACGGTCAAGGAGTCTCTGGCTGAGCTTCGGGCTGTGTCTTAGCCAGCTTGTGCTGGGTGCGCAGGCATCGGGTACAGAGGTTCATCCGTTTCGTCTTGCCGTCTATGGTGATAGTGACGGGGTGGATATTGGGCGTCCACTGCCGATTGGTGTGGCGCTTGGAGTGGCTTATATTATGGCCGAACATCGGCGTTTTGCCGCATAAATCGCACTTCAAGGTATTTCTCTCCTTTGACTATTGCCAAAATTTAGGGTAGAATTTCGCTCATAAATAACAACATAATATAGTAGCATAGCCAGACGATTCTGGCAAGGACGGATAAAATATGGCGCCGACCAAGACTATCAACGGTCAGGACTTACGGGAGATGTTCGCCGCCGCGGCCAGCTGGCTGGAGAAAAGCTCCGCTGATATCGATGCCCTCAACGTCTTCCCGGTGCCCGACGGTGATACCGGCACCAACATGCTGCTTACCATGCGCTCCACCATTGAGGAGTCCCAGCTGGCTACCGACCACAGCGTCTCCGGCGTAGCCAAGGCTATGGCTAAAGGGGCGTTGGTGGGGGCGCGGGGCAACAGCGGCGTCATCCTGTCCCAGATTTTCAGCGGCTTGTCCCAGGCTCTGGATGGCAAAGACGCTATCACCGGCCAGGAGCTGGCCGACGCCTTAGCCAGGGCGTCGACGGTGGCTTATGCCGGCTTAAGCAACCCCGTGGAGGGCACCATACTCACCGTGATTCGAGAGGCGTCGGAAGCCGCTCAGGCGCACGCCGCCACCGTCAGCGATGACGTAGTCTCGGTTGTCGAAGCCACGACCAACGCCGCCAAGGAATCGGTGGCTAATACCCCCACCCTCCTCCCCGTGCTAAAGGAAGCGGGGGTGGTGGATGCGGGGGGGCAGGGTCTCTATACCATCCTGGAGGGCGTCCTCCACTACCTCAAGGGCGAAACGGAACAGCTCAAACTGCGCCGTCCCTGGATGGTGGCCAGCAGCATACCCCTCACCGCCAAATCCCCCCAGATGGTGGGCGCGGAGGAAGTCCCCTACGGCTATTGCACCAACTTCGTCATCAAGGGCGAGGAGCTCGACCCCGATAAGCTGCGCAAGCGGCTGGAAAAGCGCGGTCAGTCGGTCATCGTCGTCGGCGATGACTCCGTGATCAGGGTGCACATTCATACCCTCGACCCCGGCGACGTCATGAGCTATGTCGTTCCCCTGGGCACTTTGCACCAGATAAACATCCGCAACATGGACGAGCAGTACCGCGACTTCATCGAGATGCAGAAAGAGAGAATGCCCGCCGTCGAGGTGGCCATTGTGGCCGTGGTGGTCGGCGAGGGCCTGGCTAACGTTTTCACCAGCCTGGGGGCGACCTTTATCGTCCCCGGCGGCCAGACGATGAACCCCAGTACCAAAGACCTGCTCCAGGCCGTCGAGGTGGTGGTTTCGGACAAGGTCATTATCCTGCCCAACAACAAGAATATCGTGCTCACCGCCAATCAGGTGCAGTCGCTGACCGAAAAGACCATCGAGGTCGTCCCCACCACCACCATCCCCCAGGGCGTGGCGGCGCTGCTGGCTTTCGACTACGAAGCCGATATGGAAACCAACGCTCAGAGCATGAACAAGGCGAGGGCAGCGGTAAAGTCCATCGAGGTCACGCGGGCGGTGCGCTCGACGCGACTGGGGGGTTTTGACATTAAAAAGAAGCAGGCCATCGGCTTTCTCGACGGCGACCTGGTGGCTGTGGGCGATAAGCCCGACGCCGTTGTCCAGGAAGTGCTGGCGCGGGTGAAGCTGGACGAGGTCGAGGTCATCACCATCTATTACGGGGACGACACCACCTCGGACGAGGCGGAAGCGGTCGGCGACGCCCTCGATAAGCAGCACCCCCAGCTTCAGGTTGAGGTAGTTCAAGGCGGTCAGCCTTACTATAACTATATTGTCTCCGTGGAATAAGAGGGAGGGTTAAATGACGGTAAAGATTGTCACCGACAGCCTGGGTGACATACCCTCCGATGTGGCCCAGGAGCTGGGCATAACCATCATCCCGCTCAACGTCCTCTTTGGTGAGGGCATCTATCGGGACGGCGTCGACCTGACCAGCGAGCAGTTCTACGCAAAGCTGGCTAAGAGCCAGGCTTTGCCCACTACCCAGATAGACAGCCTGGACGTTTTCGTCCAGAGCTACGACAGGCTGGCGGAACAGACGCAAGAGATTCTGGTCATCACCAATTCCCAGAAGATGAGCGCCAGCCACGAGGCTATGGTAGAGGCCGTGGATAAGATGAAGCGCCCCTGCCGCGTTGAGGTCATCGACTCCCGGTGGGCGATTATGGCGCAGGGCTTGATTGTTATCGCCGCCGCCAAGGCGGCTAAAAAGGGAGCCGGCATCGATGAGCTTATGGCTCTCACCGAAAAGAATATCCCCCGCGCCGACGTGCGCATGGCTTTCGACACCCTGGAATACCTTGAAGGAGGCGGCCGCATCGGTAAGGCGCGCGCCTTCCTGGGCTCTAAGCTCAGGGTGACCCCCATACTGGGCATCAGGGAGGGCGAGGCTTTCCCCTTCTCCCGCGAGCACTCCCGCGCCCGGGCGATTGACCACCTCTATTACTTCGCCACCAGCTTCAGCCATATCGACGAGATGGCGGTGGAAGACGCCACCACCCCCAGAGAAGCCGACGCCCTGGCTAAACGACTCAAGTCGCAATTCCCCAGGACGCATATCTACCGAACCACGGTAAGCCCGGTAATCGGGGCGCATGTCGGCCCCCGCGTGCTGGGTGTAGCCGTGCTCGGGGACAGGGGGTAACGATGACGGTTAAGATTATCACCGACAGCACCTCCGACCTGCCGTCTGAGGTAGCCAAAGAACTGGGCATTACGGTGATTCCCCTCTACGTTCACTTCGGCGGCGACGCCTACCGCGACGGCATCGACCTTACCACCGACCAGTTCTACCCCAAAATGGTAGACAGCGAGGTCATGCCCACCACCTCGACGCCGGCACCGGCCGATTTTGTCCAGGAATACGACAGGCTGGCTAAAGAGGCCGAGGGAATACTGGTCCTGACCATCTCCCGTAAGCTCAGCGCCACCTACGACTCGGCCAAGCAGGCGCTTGACGAGAGAAAAAGCCAGTGTCCTATTGAGCTTCTCGACTCGCGCCTGGCGCTCATGGGGCTGGGCTTGGTCGCCATCGCCGCCGCCAAGGCGGCTAACCAGGGCGCTAACCTCAAAGAGGTGCTGGCGCTGACCAAGGACAACATACCCCGCCTGGATATGCGCATCGCCTTCGATACTTTAGAATACCTGAGGCGGGGCGGGCGCATCGGCAAGGCGCAGGCTTTCTTCGGCTCGCTGCTTAAAGTAAACCCCATCCTCACCATCAAAGACGGCGAGGTCTACCCCGCCGCCAGGGAGCGCTCCCGCGCCAGGGCGGTAGACTACCTGGTTGACTTTGCCGCCGGCTATACCAGTATCGAAGAGATGGCGGTTGAGGACGCCACTACCCCCGACGAAGCCGACAGGCTGGTGGAACGCCTCAGCTCTAACTTTCCTAAGGAGAATATCTACCGCTCCAAGGTAAGCCCGGTAATCGGCGCCCACGTCGGCCCCCGGGTCCTCAGCGCGATGGTGCTCGGGGAGGTAGTCTAGAGTGGCGGTCGGCATTGTCACCGACAGCGTGGCCGACCTTTCCCCTGAGCTGGCTGCCGAGCTGGGCGTCTCGGTGGTGCCTTTAAGCGTTCGCTTCGGCGAAGATGTCTACCGCGACGGCATCGACCTTACCCCCGACCAGTTCTACGAAAAGCTCAAAACGAGCAAGGTCTTTCCCAATACCTCGGTGCCCGCGCCGGCCGACTTTATCCAGGCCTACGATAAAATGGCCGAAAAGACCGACGAAATCCTGGTTATTCTGGTCACCTCCCGCCTCAGCGCCACCTACGAGGTAGCGCGCCAGAGCATCGAGCGGATGGAGCGAAAGTGCCGCGTCGAGCTGCTCGATTCCCGGATGGCGACCATGGCCGAGGGCTTTATCGTGATGAAGGCGGCTGAGGCGGCTAAAAGCGGGGCTAAGCTCGACGAAGTTATAGAGGTCGCCCGCCGGACCATCCCCCGCGTTGATTTTCTGGCCGCCTTCGATACGCTGGAATACCTGAGAAGGGGTGGGCGCATCGGGCGGGCGCAGGCTTTTCTGGGCTCGCTGCTCAGGATAAACCCCCTTATTACCCTAAGAGACGGCGTGGTCGAGGCCGCGGGCAGGACCCGCTCCCGCTCTAAGGCGATAGACCGCCTCTATGAATTCGCCGCCGGCTATGTCGATATCGAGGAGATGGCGGTGGAAAACACCGCCTGCCCTGACGATGCCGAGGCGCTGCGGGAACGGCTGGGCGATATTTTCCCCAAAGAGCGTATCCACCGCTCTCGGATGACGCCCGCAATCGGCACCCACACCGGCCCCGGGCTCCTGCTGGTGGCGGTGATGGGGGATAAGGATTGAGCTAGTGGCGGGGAGGGGACTTTGGCGCTGAATATCGATTCTCTGCGCAAGATTCTGGAGCTGGAACGGGAAAAGGGTTACACCGATTCGGCTGTCATCGGCGGTCTGGACAAATTTCTGCACCGCTGGTCGGGACAGGCAATAGAATCGATAGCCAGCCCCGAGCTCCTCAGCCAGTTTCGCCGCTTGCGCCTCGACGACTCCAAGTACGCCGCGATGACTCAGCCCCACCGCCAGCGCTGGATAGACGAAATAATCGGCTTTTTGTCCCAACCCGGCGAGATACCCGCCGAAAAGGTTGAAATAAAACCCCCCAGGAGCGTTAGCCCCCCCGCCCCCCGAAAACGTCCTGCTCCGGCCAAGGTTCAGAAAGTAGTCGGCGGCTCCCTGGATTCAGCCATCACCAGCCTCAAGGGGGTCAGCGCGGCTATGGCGGCTAAGTTCGAGCGCCTGGGGGTAAAGACTATCCGCGACCTGCTCTATTTCTTCCCCCACCGCCACCTCGACTACAGCCAGCGCCAAAATATATCCGACCTCGCCGATGGTGAAGAGCAGACCATTATGGCTAACGTCTGGCAGGCTCAGGAGACCAGGCTCGGTGGTCGGAGAAGCACCGAGGCCATTGTCGGCGACGAGACGGGCAACGTCAGGGTGGTCTGGTTCAATAACCCCTATGTCGCCAAGAGCCTGCCCACCAACGCTCAGGTGGTCATCAGCGGCCGGGTGCGCCTCTTCGGCGGGCGGCATGTCTTCCAGTCCCCGGAGTGGGAGCTGCTCGAAGACAGAGAGCTGGTCCACACCGGGCGCCTGGTGCCGCTCTATTCTTTGACCCAGGGGCTGAAGCCCCGCCAGGTGAGAAAGCTGATGAAGGCGGTGGTCGACGGCTGGTCGGGTCAGGTCGAGGACTTTTTACCGCCGGAGCTGCTCAAACGCTGCAAGCTCTTAGAACTGCCCCAGGCCATCGCCCAGGCACACTACCCCGAGGACGAGACGTCTAAGAATAACGCCCGCCACCGCCTTGCCTTCGACGAGCTCTTTATCCTGCAGTTGGGGGTCTTAAGCAAAAAGCACGAGTGGCAGGAAAGCCAGCCGGGCACCCCCCTCAGTCCCCAGCCCGCCCCCCTCGACGCTTTCCTGAAATCCCTGCCCTTCGAGCTGACCAGTGCCCAGCAAAAGGTGCTCAAAGAACTCCTGACCGACATGGAGAAGCCGATACCGATGTCGCGCCTGCTTCAGGGCGAGGTCGGCAGCGGCAAGACGGTGGTGGCGACGGCGGCTCTGCTCGTTGCCGCCGCTAACGGCAGCCAGGGCGCTTTTATGGCTCCAACCGAGATACTGGCCGAGCAGCACTTCACCAGTGTCGGCCAGCTTTTATCGCGGGCGGGCGAACAAATCGCCGAAGAAGACAACCTAAGCACCTACTCCGGAATCATAGACCGCCCCTTAACCATAGCGTTACTCATCGGCGACCTGAAACAGGCCCGGAAACAGGAAATACAAAAGCAAATCGCCGCCGGCGAAATAGACATTATCATCGGCACCCACGCCCTCATCCAGAAAGAGGTCGGCTTCAAGAATCTTAGCCTGGTCGTGGTCGATGAGCAGCACCGCTTCGGCGTCGAGCAGCGCTCGGCACTAAGGCAAAAGGGCTTCAACCCCCACGTCCTGGTGATGACAGCCACCCCCATCCCCCGCACCCTGGCGCTCACCCTCTACGGCGACCTCGACCTCTCGGTCATCGACGAGCTGCCCCCGGGGCGGCAGGCGGTCAAGACCAAGTGGCTCAAGCCCGAACAGCGCGATAGCGCCTACGCCTTCCTGCGCCGCCAGGTCACCGAAGGCAGGCAGGCGTTTATCATCTGCCCCCTGGTCGAGGAATCGGAGGTCATCCAGGCTAAGGCGGCAGTCGCCGAATACGAGCGCCTCTCCAGTGAGGTCTTCCCCGACCTGAAACTGGGGTTGATTCACGGGCGGCTGTCGGCGGCGGAAAAAGACAGGGTAATGCACCGCTTTCGCTCCGGTGAGTTGCAGGTGCTGGTTTCGACGCCGGTGGTGGAGGTGGGCATTGACGTCCCCAACGCCACCGTCATGCTCGTGGAAAGCGCCGACCGCTTCGGGCTTTCCCAGTTGCACCAGTTCCGCGGTCGGGTGGGGCGGGGCAGCCACCAGAGCTACTGCATGCTTTTGGCCGAAGACCCCTCGGAGATAGGTCAGCAGCGGCTTGACATAATAGAGAAAGTCCAGGATGGCTTCCAACTGGCCGAGGAGGATTTAAAGCTCAGAGGCCCCGGCGAGTTCTTCGGTACCCGCCAGAGCGGGCTGCCCGACCTGCGTATGGCTAAACTCTCCGATGTCGCTTTGCTGGAACTCGCCCGCGCCGAGGCCATCAAGCTCTTTGAGAAAGACCCCGGTCTGAAGAAACCCGCCCACGCTCCCCTGGCTAGAGAGGTGGGCAGGGTTTGGCGGGGTGGTGGGGAGTTGACCTAGGCTAATAATGGATAAGAAGCAGTATGAAGTTCGCTTAAAGGAGATAGATGATGAGACTCGCCCCGATAGAGTTTGGAGGTGGGGAGAGTTAAGTCATATTGTATACGTTAAGGCATTACCAAAATTACTTTGGGAATACTCGGCGCAGGCCATCCAACTATATATAAACGGTAATTTTGGTGCTGTTATCCTTTGGTGTGCCAGTATGTTTGAGTTGATTCTTGCGGATCAGCTTATTAGTAAAGGTAAAATAAGTAAGAAAAAAGTAAGCGAGCTTAACCTTGGGGAAAAAACTCGCCTATGTCGCAAGTTTGGGATGATTACAGCTGAAGACGAGAAGAATATTGATGGCTTAAGAAAATTCCGAAATGATATAATTCATGTCAACACAGGCAAGCTTGCTAAGATGGCGAAAAAGAGCTATGGCGATGTGGATGGTGATCTCTATAAGCATTTGCCAGAATTATATCTAAGCAACTTGGGAGGTGGAATACAGAGCCAGGCCCTAGAATACTTTGAATTTACACGAGAGCTAACTATGCGTTGGTATGGCGAGAAGCCAACAGATGCCAATTCTAGCTAGTGCTAATACACTACCCAAAAGTCGTAGTTTCTAAATGGGGAGTTTAAGAGGGGCGAAGCCCCTCTTTTTAAGAAAAAAACTCCCCCTCTCCTTTGACCCCTCGTAAGGAGAGGGGGACACAAGGGGTGAGGTAGATAAAGAATCCTCTTTCGCCTCGCTTTGTGCTATAATAGGGTTTCTTAAAATGATTAGACGAAGAATAATCGAGCTGCTTACCAAGGCGGCGAACGAGGCGCAAAAGTCGGGCAAACTGCCCTCGGTGGCGCTGCCCGAAATCACCATCGAACACCCCCAGAACCCCGAACACGGCGACTACGCTTCCAGCTTTCCCCTGAAGTTAGCCCGCACCATCGGCGTCAATCCCTTAACTATTGCTCAGGACGTAGCCGACCTTATTACCCCCACCCCCGAAATCGCAAGTGTCACCGTGGCACCGCCCGGTTTCATCAACTTCACCCTGAACAGCGACTGGCTGACACAGCAGGTGGACGCTATCCTGACCGGCGGCGATTCCTACGGCAACATTAATCTGGGCAAGGGCAGCCGCGTCCAGCTTGAGTTCGTTAGCGTCAACCCCACCGGCCCCCTCCACGTGGGGCACGGGCGGGGGGCAATACTGGGCAGCACTTTGGCTGACGTCCTGGCGGCGGCGGGCTACAATGTCGAGAAGGAATACTACGTCAACGACGCTGGCAGCCAGATGGCCGCCTTCTACCGTTCCCTCTACGCCCGCTACCAACAGTGCCTGGGCGCCGACGCCGAGATGCCCGCCGACGGCTATTTCGGCCAGTACATGGTTGACCTGGCCGAGGAGATTGCCGCCGAGCAAAAAGAGCGCTTTCTCTCCATGCCCCCGGAAAAAGCAATCGCCGAGCTGGGCAAGCTGGGTATGGAAAAGATAATGGCACAAATCAGGGCCGACCTGAAATTGCTGAGGGTGAGCTTCGACGTCTGGTTCAGCGAGCAGAGCCTCTACGATAACGGCCAGTACAAGAAGGTGATGTCGCTATTGGAGAAGGGCGGCTATATCGCCGAAAAGGCGAACGCCACCTGGTTCGTCTCCACCGCTCTGGGCGAAGATAAGGACAATGTGGTGATACGTAGCGACGGCTCGCCCACCTATTTCGCTACCGACATCGCCTATCACTATAACAAGTTCGTCGAGCGCAAGTTCGACAAGGTCATCAATATCTGGGGAGCCGACCACCAGGGGCATATCTCCCGCATGAAGGCGGTGGTGGCGGCTTTAGGGATAGCCCCCGAGCGCCTTGAGGTCATCATCTCCCAGATGGTCAGCCTGCGGCGCGGCAAGGAGTTGGTCAAGATTTCCAAGCGCAGCGGCGATATTATCCCCCTGCGTGAGGTCATCGATGAAGTCGGCGCCGACGCCTGCCGCTTCTTCTTCGTCTCCCGCACCGCCGACAGCCAGATGGACTTTGATTTGGAGTTAGCCAAGAAGCAGTCCGCCGATAACCCGGTTTACTATGTCCAGTACGCCCACGCCCGCATCGCCAGCATACTGCGT
>CAYQPY010000023.1:0-11896 GCA_964419705.1 uncultured Dehalococcoidales bacterium | reverse complement strand
TCTCCCCCTTCGTCCCCAAGGCGGGCACGCCCTTCCAGTGGCTGCCCATGGCGCCGACCGCCGTCCTCAACCGCCGCCTCTCCCGGCTCAAGAACGCTCTCATGCCCAGGGGAATCAAGGTTAAGGCTGAAAGCCCGGCCTGGAGCCATGTGCAGGGGGTTTTGGCGCGGGGGGGCACAGAGTTGGCGGGGGTGCTGGCTGATACGGGGGAGCTATCGCTGGCGGGCTGGCGCAAATCGGTGGCGAAACACAACATAGATATCGATTTCTACGCCCACCAGCAGTGGGATACCAGTCAAAAGCTGCCCTGGAGAATGATAGAGCTGGGGACAAAGGCAGGCTATTTAGAGCTTGAGCTGGGGAGAGCCTTGTCGTAAAGCCGGTTTTTGCCTGCGTGTCAAGAGATATTGACGGTTTTGGCTATGTTGGCTATAATGGCTATGTAGGCTATGAGGGGGCTCAAATGGCTGACCCAACGAAGCGTTCTCGGTATTTTCTAGATATAGACCCTGAGCTTAGAAACCGTGTTAAGGCGGTGGCGGCGTTGCAGGGTAAGACGATGAAGCAATGGCTGGTTGAAGCCATTATCGCCAAGCTGGAAGACGATATTGATGCCCGGGAGGGTTTAGCCACCCTCGGCGATGTCGAAGACACGCCATCTTTAAGAGGTTATCTGGCGCCGAAAAGGAGGGGGAGGTTGTAGTGGGGTATTTAGCCCAAAAGCTCGGTGACGACCTCGTTTATCTCCCGCCCGTCGGCTTTACCCTTTAGCTTGGCGATGAGCTTGGGCATAACCTTGCCCTTGTCGCTGATGCTCTCCGCCCCCACTTCTTCAATGACCTTACGGGCTTCGGCGACAATCTCGTCACGGCTCATCTGGGCGGGCATGTACGCCTCCAGGATAGCCATCTCCGCCTCTTCCTGAGCCGCCAGCTCGGGGCGGTTTCCTTCCTTAAAGGCTTCGATGCTCTCTTTGCGCTGCCTGATTTCCTTGGCGATAATGCCCAGAATGTCGCCGTCTTCCAGGGCTTTCTGTTTGGCGATTTCGGCGTTCTTGATGGCAGCCATCACCAGACGGATGACGGAGCGCTTCACCGTATCCCCGCCCTTCATCGCCTGCTTGAGGTCGTCCGTCAGCTTCTGTTGTAGTGCGGATGGTTGTGTCATGAAACTTATCTCCTAGGCACTCGGGCGCTCTTGCGTCTCTTGGCGGCGCCCTTGCGCTTGCGCTTGACGCTGGGCTTCTCGTAGTGTTCGCGCCGGCGCACCTCGGCTAAGATACCTTCTTGCTGCACCTTTTTGTTGAATCGCCGCAGCAAGCTCTCGAAGTTCTCGTTGTCCGTAGCTACTACGTTAGCCACGCGGCATCCTCCTCCTTCTCAAGAACCCCGCAGTTCGTTTTACCACCACATTTTAGTAAGCTTGGAGCACGCTGTCAACTGGCTATTCTTACTAATAATTTGGTAGCCCCCCAGGTAGTTTTTCCCACCCTAACCCACCCTACAAGGGTGGTGCCCCTTATATATCCCCCTTTAGGGGGTTGTGCTCCACCCCGTTTCCCCCTTAAGAACCCCTCAAAGTATATGTGGAGCTAACGCTACTTTCAGGTTTCAACTCCATGGGGTGTTTAAGGGGGGCATAGCCCCCCTTTACCTTAAAGGGTGGCGGGTGGGAATAGATAAAAAAGGGGTGGGGGTAATGCCAGAAGCGCTTTAGCCCTTTTTGCGGCCCACTATCTCGCGGGCGGCGACCACCCCCGAAACCGACGCCTGGATTAAGCCGCGGCTGACGCCGGCGCCGTCGCCAATGGCGAACATGTTGCCGACCTCGGTCTCCAGGCTGGGGCTGAGCTGGGGGCGGGAGGAATAGAACTTGACCTCGATGCCGTAGAGCAGGGTATGGTGCGAAGCCACTCCCGGAGCCAGCTTGTCCATCGCCTGGAGCATCTCTACCAAATCGGTGAGGTGGCGGTAGGGTAGGGCAAAGCTGAGGTCGCCGGGGGTGGCGTTCTTCAGGGTGGGTTTGGTCAGGCCGCGCTCGATGCGCTCCGGTGTAGAGCGTCGCCCCTCCATCAGGTCGCCCAGGCGTTGCAGGAGCACCCCGCCGCTTAAGATATTAGCCAGCCGCGCCAGGTAGCGCCCGTAGGCGATGGGCTGGTTGAAGGGCTTGGTGAAGGCGGTGCTCACCAGCAGGGCGAAGTTGGTGTTTTCGGTCTTGCGCTCGGCGTAGCTGTGCCCGTTAACGGTGATGACCGGGTCGCAGCCGCCCGTGGACTCCATGATGACCTCGCCGCCGGGGCACATGCAAAATGTTCTCACCCGGTCGTCGAAGCTTTTGGAGAGGAATTCCAGCTTCGATTCGTAGAGGACGTCGGTCAGCGGCGCCATTACCGCCGCCGGCACCTCCACCCGCACCCCCAGGTCGACGGGGTTGCTGTGCATGGTCAGTTTCAGCCGCTCGGCTTCCTTGGCCAGCCAGTCGGCTCCCTCCCGGCCCGGAGCCAGAATGAGATAGTCGCAGGCGAAGCTCTCTCCGGACTCGGTGGTAACCCCTTTGACTTTGCCCTTTTCGACATTGATGGCAGCCACCGCCGTCCGCAGTCTTGATTCTATACGCGGGTTGAGGTAGTCCCACATCGCCTTGAGCACCAGCCGGCAGTGTTCGGTGCCGAGGTGGCGGACGGGCATCGGCACCAGCCTCAGTCCCGCCCGGTCGGCCTGTTGGCGCAGCTTATCAACCTTTTTCCCGATGCCGTAGAGCTTTTCGGGGGCGCCGAACTTGAGGTAGACCTCGTCAACATACTTTATGAGGACTTCGGTCTGTTCTTCGCCGAGGTAGCTGGGGAGACGGCCGCCCACCTTTGATGTCAGGGTCAGCTTGCCGTCGCTGAAAGCCCCCGCCCCGCCCAGCCCGCAGACCAGGTTGCAGGGCGTGCAGGGGGGGCAGGGCAGGCCGGTGTCCCGCGCCGGGCACTGCCGCTTGTCGATGTCCCGGCCCTCTTCGATGAGTAAAATCTTAAGGTCGTCGGGGGCCAGTTCTAAAGCGGCAAAGATACCCGCGGGCCCGCCGCCGACAATGATAACGTCGTATTTCTTGGTCATTTTGACAGCCAAGCCATTGTATCGCCTGTAGCTTTAGCCGTCAAGGAGGGGATTACCCATAAACCGCCGCTACCACCGCGTCTTTGGCGTTATTCTCGTCAAAAAATATGACCGCCAGCTTTCGCCCCAGCGCCATCTCGGCGGCGGGTATGTTGCGCGCCACAGCGACGCCCTGCAGGTAGACCTTATAGCTGCCGCTAATCTGTATAGTGGCGGTGTAGTCGCCGGAGTTGAAACCCTTCAGGATTGCTTTTTTCAGCCTCATGGTATTCTCCTTTTGTGCCCCGCCCCAAGGTTTTTCGTCCCACCCAATGCCCACCCTACAAAGGTGTCACCTTTGTATAATTCTCTCCCCACCCCCGCTTATTGGGGGGCTTTCCCTAAGTTAAGGAGCGGAGCTCCTTAGGGTGGGTAGGGTGGGAAGCAAACTTACGCCTTAAACTCTCCTGTCATTGCGAGGAGCGCAGTGACGAAGCAATCTCATACCCCGCCTAATAACAAGCGCTGGCGATACTCTCCGCGGCGGGGGCTATAGACCAGCGTCAGCCCGTTGACGCGCCTTTTGGCGGCTGAAAGCCCGGCGCGGCTGTCGGTAATATTAACCACGTCGTAGAGCTGCTGACCGCAGTTGACCGGAATCAGAATAGCGCCGTTGACCGTCGCCATCTCCACTCCCCTCAAATAGCTTTCCCCCCTCCCCTCAGCGCCGGCGACGCTGTCGATGTTCCTGTCCTCGAGCCTTCCCAGGCGGTCATAGAGCCTGCCTATCTCTTCCCAGGCGAAGGCGTCGACCACGATGGGCTCGTCCTCCGCGGTGTCGTAGCCCTCGACCTGGAGGCGGTTAAGCTCCCCCGCCTTGGCTCTGTATCTGCCCTCGAATAGGGGGTGGGCTGAGCCGTAAGAATAATCGGAGGCGTCGTCAGCTAAAGGATTGACCACATAGGCGGTATCGCCCTCGATAAACAAGACATCGGGCACGAAGGAGAGCAGCTTTTTAATGACCGCGCCGCCGCCGTTGCCGGGGTTGATGGCGAAGTCGGGGTAGTCGCTGGTCAGCGCCGAAGACGCCGACTTCACCTCCAGCTTTAGCCCCACCCGGCCTAAAACAAAGGCCAGAATCTCTTTGACGTTCATCTCCTCAGCTTGCTTATTCCAGCGGAACTGGTGCCGCGCCCTCCAGTTCTCGATAAGGCTCCAGCCGTCGAGAGCGTTTAGCACCAGGCTGGCTTTGCCGCCGGCGCTGATATGCTCGTGGGTGTCGAGAGTAAAGGTTTGCCCCGAACTGACTTCGTTGCCCTGGGTGGTGACATAGCCGGGGCTAAAATTCAGTTGGCCGCCGATATCAAGCAAGGAAATATCGCCCTCTCCTGGTGCGCTGTATTTTCCATCATCGTTCGTCAGCTCCAGGCTGAGGCTGCCCGTCGCTGGGGCCAGCTCCTCTTTCAGCGACAGGACGTCGGCGCTCAGGTCAAGACTCTCCGCCGTCAGCCTGGTCCGCCACACACCGTTTGGGGCGGAAAGCCAGCCGTAATCGCCGTGGTGGGCGATGGCCAGCCCGTATAAGCTTACGAGGTTAAAGGGCACGGGCTCGTGCCAGAGGTTATCGATGAACTTGCTTTCCGGTATCGAGTGCGACCAGAAGGGGCGGTTGTACGACTCGTTGCCGTTGAACCTCTCGATAAAGAAGCCGCGGTAGACGTCGGGCTTGTCCATAAAGGCGGCGCGGTATTCGTAGTCGCCGTCGGAGGGGGCGGTGGCAAAAACTTTAAGCTCCGACCAGTCGCCCGCCGCCACCTCTCCGCCGTCCCCGTAGACCAGCGACCAGAGCTTATAGTCGTCGCCGGAATCCCGGCCGGTGAGGAAAAGGTTCCAGTCGCCGTCGTAGACGGCGGCGACGCCGGAGAGGTCGCCCGTCGTCTTGTCCCAGGCGACCTTGCCCCCCCCAGCTGTTATTTAGGCGCTTCATCACGTAGAGGGTGGACTGGTCGGCGAAGAACAGGGCGATATCGCCGTTGGGCTTATAGGCACAGGCGATACCGTTGATGGCTGTGGTCGGGCTGTAGGTCAGTAGCTGGGGGCTGCCCCAGCTGGCGCCGTAGTCGCTGCTCTTCAGGTGGCAAAGCTCGCGGTCGCCGTTTATCCAAAATATCGAGACCTCGGCCCCCAGCGAGCCGCAGGCGACAATAACCACGTCGTACTGGCTGGCATAAAGCCACTGGCTGAAATTCGACTGGGGGTTGGGGTTGGCCACCCGCTGGCGGTAGAGCTTCCGGGAATCGGAGGGGGGCGTTACCCTCACCCTGACCAGCGAGCCGTCGCCGGGCATGGTGACGGCGTGATAGTAGTCGTCCTCATTGCCGCTGTAGAGCCTCTCCCAGCGCAGATTGACCACGCCGGTATGCTTGTTGGAGGCTACCACCTTGACGTGAGGGGTGCGCGAAGCCTCCTTCTGGGCGGCGAGCAGTGTCGAACTGAGCTGTCTCACTTTTCCTTAAGCCTTTTGATGGCCCTTTCGCCGAAGTATTCCACGATGACCGCCGTTACCAGCCCCACCAGCAGCATCGGCGCTTCCAGTCCCGACAGAATGCAGACGCCGTAGACGGAAAACCCCCAGACGATGATAAAGGGCCTGATGACGGCTTTGATTAACTCTATCCAATCCTTCATTTTCTCTTACCCCAGCGCCGCCAGCGTATCGGGCAGCGGCTTATTGGCCTTTCGGTAGTGGTCGGCTAAATGCCGGGCGGCTTTGAGGATCTCTTCGGGGCTGGCGGCCACCCTCCGCCCCCGGTAGCCCGCGGGGGAGAGGGCGGCCACCGCCGCCGTCATCCGCTCCCAGTCGACCGTTTTTTCGATATCCAGCGTCCCCTTCAACGCGCGGTAGATGCTCCGCTTGTGGTGGGGCAGCTTCCAGCTCTCGGGGTCGGTGGGGTCGCCCGTGATGGCAAAGGCCTCGCGGGGCAATCCCTCCCTGGCTTTAGCGGTCGCTCTCGTGGTCATAACGCCTCCTTCACAGCTGGTAAAGCTGTCGGATGCGGATACGGTTCCTCCGCCCCAGCCTTTTCAGCTCTTTGTTGAACTTCTTCAGCTTCTCGTTACCCCAGGCGAGAAACTCTTTGGGGGTGGTGGTGCCGCCAACGCTCACCCGGTTGATGGCGTAGCCCGCCCACTCCACGGCGGCGTGGCCCTCGGCGCCGGTGGCTATCAGGTCTTCGTATTTGGTGTCGATGGTCGAGCCCTCGGCGTTAAGGGTGTGGAGCATGCCGTAATAGACATTGCAGTTCGAGCCGTCGGGGGCTTCATCGACGAAAAGGGTCAGGGCGTGCCCCCAGAGGGCGAATTTCTGGTAGCTGGGCGGGAACTGCTCCAGCGGGTACTCCACCGCCTCCGTCATCACCCGCTCGGTTAGGGGGGAGATATCGATTACCCTGGAGTCGGCGGTGGTGGGTAGGGTAGCCTTGGCCGGCAGGGGCAACGCCTCGGAAAACTCCTTTACGGCGCGGGCGACGTGCCGGTCCAGCTCGTCGTCGCTCCAGGGGTAGTCCCCCTCGTCCTCGTCTTTCAGCTCTCGCCTGACGATAGCTCTCATCGTGCTTAAATCCATAGTTTCATACCTCCCCCTTTGGTGGGCATTTCTATCTTGGCCGCGAGGCGGTCGGCACCCTCGGCCGGTTCATCGGCGAACAGATTTTCGAACTGCCCCTCTATTTCAAGGCTACTGGCTTCAACAGCGCCGCCGGTTTCATCACCGCTTAACAGCCGGGCGATAAGGGCTTCGAGGCCGGAGCCGCTTTCACTGCCCGCCAGAATAGCGCCGGAGAGGGGTGTGCCCTCGGCGCCGGCACCGATGTCGGCCGAAGTCTTCGCCTGCGAGCTTTCCAGCGACTCCACGACATCAACGCCGGAGCCGCTTTCGCTGCTGGCTAAAATAGCGCTCTGGCTCGGCGTGCCCTCGACGCTGGAGCCGGTGTCCGAAGACTGTTTCTCGGTTATCCCTGCTCCATATGTCCCCGCCCTTACTAGGTCTATCTCATTATCAGTAAGAGCTTTATTGAAGATAACGACCTCATCAATCTTGCCATCAAAGGTATAGCTGTCGCTCTTGTTATACCTGCCTACTTCAAGGTCGGCGGTATCAGGCGACATGTCCCCATCAGCAGTCCCTTCTGCATTGTCGTCTAATAAAGCACCAGCGTTGTCGTCCCACACCCTTATTTTCATACTGTTGTCAGTGTGGTCGTAGACGACAGCGATATGATACCAAATGCCAGTAGAAGGGTTAGTCCCAAATTCTAGCAGGCTTTGGTTAACCCCATTGTTATAACCAATTATAAAGCGTAGCTGATTAGCTGACCGTAGATATACAGAAAAAACATTGGCGCTCGCAGCTAACTTATCTATAAAGCCTTGGTAAATGCCCAGACTCTCTAACTTAGCCCAAAAGCAGATAGAGAACGATTGCTCGCTCGTCCCGTTCTTTCCGGGGAAGCCAGCGTCTAAGTCGGCATCGGCTATAGTGAAATATTGAACGCTGCCGTGCTCTAGGTCGGCGCAGTGTGAGCCTTCCTTTTTGTCTCCACTGTCGTAGGTAGGGGCATTGACAGGCGTCAGGTGGTTGCCGCCCTTGGCGTCACTGGCGTTACTATCCAGCTTCCACAGGGCGACGCAATTGGGGTCGCTGCTGAAATCATTAGCCATTCTTCACTCACCCTTGGGCACCGGTTAGCTCAGAGTAATGGAAACTTCTAGGGTCCAGGTGCCGCTCGATTTTGTGCCCAGTGATTCCACCTTGCGGTTAAGGCACTTGGCGCTGGTGGCTTGCTTGACCACCCACTCGTTCCAGGCGTAGTTGGCGTCGCTTTCCCCGAAGCTGGCCTTGAAGGTCGCCTTCTGGCTGGTGGAGGTGGGATAGCCGCTCTCCATGCCCTTATAGGTCTTGTTAGTGGCGGCCTGGAGGTCGGTCTGGGACGGTGTAGCCGCCGTCGAGCTGTCGCCGACGCCGATCTGGGCGGCGGCGTTATCGAAGATGTGCCCGGAGCCGGAGACCACGCCGGTGATTAAGTCCCACATCTCGTTGATGCCGGAATTGAGCAGGCAGTTACCCTCGCCCTCGATTACCTCGTAGGGCTTAAAGCTATCGTGGAACTCCGCCTCTCTCCCCCGGTAGGACTCGATATCCTCCCGGTACTTGCTTAAGCGGTAGCGGCAGAGCCACCTGGCTGTATCTTGCTTTTCCATTTTTCCCTCCTCGGGGGGAATCCTTCGGTGTAAGGACTCCCCCGAAAATTGCTAAAATTTAGTCTTGAACCCCGATTAGAGCGGCGCTCTTTATCGAGCTGAACAGAGCCAGCGAGCAGTACCACTTAATGCGGGTCCGCGATGCGTCCTTGGTCTCCAGCGAGCCGATGGGCTCCACCGTCAGGTGACCGGGGCCGGTCAGCCCGCAGAGGGCGCCTTCGCCCATCTGGAAGGCATAGATGGTGGAGCAGTCGCCGCCGGTGGTGGCCGTCTCCACCCCGCTGCTCAGGGTGTGGGTGTCCAGTATCCAGTCGTTGACGCCGATGGGGACGCCGTCCCAGAGCTGGATAAAGCTGCCCCACTTATCGCGGTCGGTCTCTATCATGCCCCCCGCCGCCCTCACCAGGGCGTTGAGCTTGCGGCGCGAGCGTCGGCTCATGAGCAGTATGTCGGGCTTGCCCCCCTTTACCGCGTCGATAAGCTCGTCCAGCTTACCCAGGGTCAGGGTAGCCCCGCTGCTGTCCATGGCGATGAGCTGGTCGCCGGCGCTGGCGGTGTCGATGAGCTTTACCAGCCCGTCGAACTCCTTGCTGCCGCCCGAGGCGTCGCCGTAGATAAAGTTCTCCTCGAACTTGTCCTTGAGCGCCTTAGCCTTGAGCTCGACCACGGCCGTTTCCAGGTCCTGGATGTTGCTGCGGGTCGCCTTGAGGAAATTGTCCACGTCGGCGTCGCCGCCCATAATCTTCAGGGAAGCCGTTTTCTGCTCGAAGGTCGGCGTCGATTCCGTCCAGCTTTCGCCGACATCATAGAAATCGATGGAGGGCAGGGTCTTTTCCTGGTTATAGGTCAGGACGTTGCCCACAATCTCGATAAAGGGCAACTGCTTGAGGACAGGCGAGTCCTTGACAATGGTCTCGACCACCCCCTGCAGCAGCATATCGTTGGACAGCTTGGCTGCCTCGTCTAGTGTTAAAGCCATTATTTATCTCCTTTCGCCTATGGCGTATTGAATCTTGTCCCTGGGGGATAGGGCGGACAGGTCGGCGGGCGTCCTCTGCGGCGCCCCGGCCGGTATTCTGGCGGCGGCCATTTCCGCCTCCAGCTCCTGCCTTACCCGGTTGATAAGGGCTTGGGCGCTAGCCAGGGAAGCGTCGATCTCATCGATGCTGCCGCCGGCTACCTGCTCCTCGGACACGCTGGGGTTGTATTTGACCGCCAGCGCCCGGTAGCTCGATATCGCCTGCGTCAGGCTCTCTTCCAAGCCGGCCAGCTTTTGCTCCAGCTCCACCGCCGACTGGGTCAGGGTGGCAACCTGTTCGTCCTTGCCGGCTAGAGCCTGCTCCAGCTCGGCGATGCGTTGCTCTCTGGCCGCCAGCGCCTCGTCCTTCTCGGCAATCAGCCCCTCCAGCTCCGCCATCCGGGAGCCTTCCAGCTCCTCCCCGTTGGGATTCTGGTCCTGTTTGTTATCGGGCAATTTGTCACCTCCTTATGGAGATTCCTCAACCTCTCGGTCGGCGGCTGAAACTCTCTCCCTCTCTCCCGTCGGCCGGTTGTTAAGCTGTTTATTATTACTATTGTTTTTATTCATGTTAAGGATGGCCTCTCTCTCTTCCAGCCACCGCTTGAACTCGCCCTCGGCGTCCTTAACGCCCATCTCGTCCATGGCCCGCCGCCTCGAGTGGATGCCGCTCTGCACCAGCGTCTGCTCGTTGGACACCAGTCGGCTTAAGTCCTGGGGCAGTATCGGCTTCCAGACCACCCGCAGGCGGTTTTCGCCGAAGCTCTCCCCCTGGAACCTTTCCAGCAGCCTCAAAATCATGCGGTTGCGCTGGTTGTAGGCGGCGTTGCGGATAATCCGCTTCCGCTTCACCTTCTGCAGCAGGGGATTGAGCTCGATTTCAAGGGCGACACCGGAAAGGTCCCTCTCGGTGCCGCCGAAGGCAGCCCGCGGCGATTCCGATATGTCGTGCAGGATGCGGTAGAGCACATTGATATAATCGATGTGCAGCCCCACCCCGCCCCCCTGCAAGAGGTCGAGCAGGTAGGCTTTGGCGTCCTCGGGGATGTTCCAGACCGCCCCGGGTCTGACGGCGATATCCTCGGATTCCTCCACGTTCTCCAGCACGGCGATGGGGTTGCCCGAGAGCTCCAGAATGCGTGATAGCTGCGACATCGCCCGGTTAAGCTCCTGTTGCGACTCCATAACCTGGGTCAAATCGGAGATGCCCCAGAACCTCTTGGGCTCCCTGAGGTTGGGATAAATGATAAAGGGGATGCCGCCGTAGGGGTTGGGCTTCTTCTCGATGAGGGCATCGTCCAGGTAGAGCTCGAATTCGGTGTCCGTCCAGAGCTCGACGATATTGGCCTGCTTGCCCTTGGGCTTCAGCTTATAGAGGAACTCGCTTTCCTCGGCGGACAGTTGGTATCGGGAGGCAATCCGCCACACCCGCGAGATGTCATCCCCCAGCCACCAGGCATAGAGCCCCTGGACGTCGGGTGAATTAATGCGCACCTTTTTGGCTTCGCCATCCCAGGTGACCTTGTAGCTGGCGTCGCCCATAATGGCGCAGTCAATCTCGGTCTCCAGGTCGAGCTGCTCCAGGTTGTTTTCCTCATAGACCTGGTTTAGGGCGGTTTCGGCTCTCCGGGCTCGGGCCCTGGCCTCGGCCGAGTCCTCATCGGCTTCGACGACGAAGCTGATGCCCGACATCAAATAAGAAGTAATCTTGTCGATAAAGACCTTGCTGTAGTTGAAGGTCAGCCGTTTCTCCCCCCGCCGCTCTCGCCCCGACCACTGCCGGCCGTGGTAAAAATCGAGCAACTCCCGATAAGCCTTGAGGCGGTCGGTATCCAGGCGGTTTAGCTGGGTAATAATAGAAGTCTTATTCATTGGCGCCCCCGAAACTCTTGATTTTCAAGCGGTTATCCCGTTCTCTCTTCAATATTCTCTGGATGGTGCGCTGGCTGACGCCGAACATCTTCGCCAGCTCTTTGATGCCCTTACCCGGATTAGTGTGTAATTGCAGCACCTCTTTATCCCTCAGGTTTTGAAGCCACTGCTGTCTGCCCCCGGGCTGGGCGTAGATACATTCGGGAAAGGGACAGTTTAAGCAGGAATCGGCAAATTCGCACCCATCGTCCTGGTATCGACAATACTCCGGCAACAAATCCAAATCGCTCTTATCCAAAACCATTGCTTAACTCTCGAACCGGTGCCGCCATACTAGCACAATTGTTCTATTACCGTCAACGCTGTTTTGTCGTTACGAAAGTAATCATTGACATAGCCGCCGCCTAAGGCTTATTATTAATACAAGTTACAAGCTGATTCAGGCGTGAGAAGATGGAGGTAAAAAGGTGAAGCATAAGAGATTCTTTAGCATTCTGGCTGTAGCCGTTGTTCTTTCCCTTTTGATGGTGGCTATACCCGCCATACCGGCCTCGGCGGCTGCAGTCATTACCCTTGAAGTTGAAAAAGGTGAGCCCGGCGATTTGGTTGCGATTGAGGGCACTGGTTTCCTACCCAGCTTTGAAAAAGCCTACCATAGTGTTGATAT
>CAYQPY010000022.1:0-11995 GCA_964419705.1 uncultured Dehalococcoidales bacterium | reverse complement strand
TCGCCGTCTCTGCATTCAGGATGATATTAAGAAACACCTGCTGCAGCTGAAAATAGTCAGCCAGCACTTCGGGGAGGTCGTCAGGCAGGTCGGTTTCCACGATAATATTCTGGGCGCGGTGCTCATAAGCGCGCAGCTGCAAGACGTCTTCCACGATTTTGGCAACCTGCAGCGGTTCCCTCTTAGGCACATGCTTCCTGGCAAAAGCCAGTAGGTTCTTAACAATGACGGCGCACCTCTGGGCTTCGGCATTGATGTTCTCCAGGTCCTCTTTGGTTTCAGCCGGAATACTATTCTCCCTGGTCATCAGGCTAGAAAGGCCGATAATGCTGGTCAACGGATTGTTCAACTCGTGGGCAACGCCCGAGGCCATTTCACCCACCGAAGCCAGCCGGTCGGTTAGGTAGAGCCGTTCCTGCCTCTCCCGTTCCTCGGTAACATCGCCAAGTAATATCAGGTATCTATTACTCTGCATCTTAACCATAGTGGCGATAAAGATTCTGGGCGCACCCTTTAGCTGATACCTGAACTCTAAAGAAAGGTTCTTCTTATTGTTTTCAATCGTGCTCGCTAGAGCCTGCTTCAACTCTTCATCCTCAATGATTTTATATATCGGCTTATTCTCCACGCCCGCCTTCTTCAACCCGAATTTCTTATAGAACGTATCGTTAGCCAGCAGCACTTTCATCCCTTTATCTATCACCATGACGGCGTTGGGTGTGGTGGCGATAATCTGGTCAATCAACTCCCGCTGATACTTCAGCGCCGATTCCGATTTATGACGCTCGGTAACATCCCGCAGGGTGGCTAAGCTGCCCATTACCTTATCGTTATCCTTAACGGCTACCGCGCTAATCTCGATGTTCAGCTTTGTGCCGTCCCCCTTGTACATCTCGACTTCATAAGCGGGCACATCGACGCCCAGCATCCGGAGCATGAAATTCTTGGCGACAACAGCCACGCTCTTCTTGGGCATGATTTTGGTCAGCGTCTTGAAGTTCTTGCCCAGCAACTGTTCCCGGCTGTATCCGCCGATAGTGCCTATCTTAGGGTTGACGTCGACTATGTCGCCCTTGTTATCCAGCAAAATGATGATGTCGTTGGCCGACTCGAAAATCATGCGGTATCTTTCCTCCGATTTCTGAATCTCTTCCACCATCCGCTCGCGCTCGGTAATATCATTCGTCGAAGCTATGATACAGCGTTCGCCGGCAATTTCGATGGGCTCGGCGGAGAACAGCATGGTGCGTATCTCGCCCGACTTGGTGCGGGCTTTATACTCTTCATAAACGACCCGGCCCGTTTCACGCAGCATCTTTAATATACGGTCACGCTCTTCAGGGTTGGCCCATATTCCCAGCTCCTTAGAGCAACGGCCAATCACCTCTTCGCGGGTATAGCCGTGGTCGTGTAGGAAGCTATCATTAACCTCCAGAAACCTGCCGTCCTTGAATGTGGTTAGGGACATGGCACTAGGGCTGGAGTTAAAAGCCTTGGAAAACTTCTCTTCCGACTCCCGCAATGCCTCCCCTATCCGTCGGCGCTCGGTAATATCGTTGGCGATTATGTGCAAGCCGACGGGGACGGCATTCTCCTTGATGGGCTCGGCCATCATCGATAGCCAGATAAGCTCCCCGTCGCGGCGCGTAAACTGCACCTCAATGGGACTGGGGGGCCCACCCTCTACCTTCGCCTGTATCTTTTCTTTCAGGAAGGGGAAAATCTCTTTGCGGAACATGCCCATTTCAAAACCGTTCTTACCCAGGACCTCGGAGCGGGAATACCCCGTGACCTCTGCGAACTTCTTGTTAGCGTACTGGAAGTTACCCTTCAGGTCGATATTGCATATCATCACCGGGGATTCCTCGGAGAGGGCTTTAAGCTGCTCGCTGGACTCGGTCAACGCCTGCTCCATCTGTTTGCGCTCGGTAACATCGCGGGAAATGGCGTGGACGGCTACGGGCTTACCGCCCTTGTCGTAGATAGTGGTGAACGTCTGCTCGGTCCAGATGACCGTGCCGTCTTTACGAATCATGCGCAGGGTGACGGGGCGGTACTCCGACTCTTTAAGAGCGGCGTATTCCATGAAGAGCGACCTGTCCTCGGGATGAACTGTCTGCAGACCCAACTCGGGGTCGGCGTAAAACTCCTCGGGCGTGTAGCCGATAATGCGCTCAGCAGAAGGGCTGACGTAGTCCGTCCTAAAAGTCGGCGAGAGCTGAATGCGTATTATCATGTCGCTGGCGTTATCGGCCAGGAGGCGGAAGCGCTCCTCGTTAACTCTCAGCTCTTCTTCCGCTTTCATCCGCCTGTCCAGTGCGCTCTCGACGCGGGACTGGTCTTGCTGGCGGATGAAGGCAACGGCTATCACCAGGACAAACACCATAATGAAAAAGGCAAGCATTTCACCCATATTTTGGGCGGATGCCGCGGTAAACGGTAAAAGAACAGCCAGGAAGACAATGTAGCTGGTGGCCACGATTACGGTAGTGAGCCGGGACAGAAATATGCTGGCGAGGAAGAAAGGCAGCACCAGCCAGAGTAACGACTGGATGACACTAGTTTGGTTGGTGCCGGTTATGACCATGCCGACAACATTAACGGCGGGAGCGTATAAGGCGATTATCAGCGCTGGCATATAGTACCGCGTGCGGCTCAAGCCATAACCGACGGCGAAGACAACGGTAATAACCAGCAGATTAAACCAGGCATCGAAGCCCATGCTCCTCGTGACTATGGCGCCTATTAATGAGTTGATGGTGATAAGCAGCAGGAAAGCCGACAACAGCCGCAGCTTCCGGCGGTCTTTTTCGGCCACGCCCGCCACGGGCTCCACCAGCCAGCGTAAAACACTGCCTAAGAATAGCCATAAACTACTCTTAGCCGGTTTCCCCTTAATTGCCTCCTTGACCATACCCTTTCTCCCGGTTAACTATTCATAGATATGCTTATTTTGCGGAATGAGCCACCCTGCGGTAACTATTCTCACTCCGTCTCAATATTTAACAAGTATGCTAGCACATCAATAGTTAATAGAGCCTAAAAACAGGGAGAAAAATTATAAATATTTTCTAAATATGAGAGTCGTAGCCCAAGAAGGCCCCCGGAGTTGGAAAGAGGCAAAGATAGCGGAATCAGCCTTTAGCGGCTCCACACCTCCCCTGACGGAGAAAGTAGCGGCGAGAAGAAGTAGTTATTCTTAGCGGAGATGGTGAGGGCTACCCACGAAAGTCAGACCATAGCGTTTATGTCAAGTATCTCCCGCCCGATGAGCAACTTATGCATCTCGGTAGTGCCGCCGAGGATAGTACTCAGGACCGAATCACGGTAGTGATGTTCCACCGGGAAGTCATCGGTACACCCGTAAGCACCGTGCAGCCGCACCGCATCGTTTGATACCCGCACCGCCAGCTCGGTAGCCAGCCACTTGGCCGCCGAAAGCTCCTTGCGATGCGGCTTTCCCCGGCTCTTCAGCTCGGCGGCGTAATAGACCTGCCACCGAATAGCCGAAGTCTCGGCCTGCATGCGGGCTATTATCTCCTGCACCAGCTGGAAGCTGGCAATGGGCTTGCCGAACTGGTGCCTTTCTTTAGAGTAGTTGATACAGGCGTCGAGGCAGCCCTGAGCCATGCCGACACCGCCCGCGGCGATAAACAGGCGCGCCGTGTCGATACCGGCCAGGCTGTTCTGTAGCCCCCGCCCCACCTCCCCGATAAGGTTCTCTTTGGACACGCGGCAGTCGCTAAAACCGAGGTCGGAAACGTCGCCCGCCCTGTCCCCCACCATCTCGACCTCGCGGCTGGAAAAGCCCGCTGTGCCCTTGTCCACGGCAACAAGCGCCATTCCTTTAATGCCCTTAGCCCTGTCCGTCTGGACTAAGACCAGCACGACGTCGGCGATGCCACCGTGGCAGATAAAGTTCTTGTTGCCGTTAATCACCCACTCGTCGCCGTCGAGGACGGCCGTAGTCTCGATGGCGGTGGCGTCGCTGCCGGCGTCGGGCTCGACGGCGGCCATGGCGATAATCATCTCCCCACGACAGAGCGGCAGCAGGTATTTTTGCTTCTGCTCCTCGCTGGCGGCTTTAGCCAGGATTGTCCCCGCCAGCACGCACTGCCCCACCGAGGTCAGGGTCTGCGTCCAGCTGGCCTGGCTGAGTTGCTCCCAGATAATAGCCGCCGAGACGTAGTCGAGCCCCGCCCCACCGTATTCCTGGGGCAGGTGCACCGCCAGTAGACCCAGCTCGGCCATTTTTTTAATGACGTCATAGTTGATTTTGCGCTGGCGCTCGTACTCCTTGAGCGTGGGCGCCATCTCCTGCTCGGCAAATTTACGGGCCATATCACGGAGCATCATCTGCTCCTCGGATAGCTCGAAATTCATTTTGTACCTCCGTCCTCTTCGATGGGAGTCTTGGGCACCTAGAGGGGCATGTTGCCGTGCCGCTTGGGGTAAGGCTCTATCTTCTTATCCTTAATCAATTGCAGCGAGCGAGCCAGGCAGCGCCTCGTCTCCCGCGGCTCGATAATATCCTGGACATAGGTCACCTGGGAGGCCAGAGCCAGGCTGTCGGCATAAAGCTCGTTATACTCCTTTACCTTCTGGGCGCGAAACTCCTCCGGTTTCTCTGACTTTTTGATGTCATCGGCATAGAAGAGCTCCACCGCCTGTTCCGCCCCCATGGCGCCGACCTCGGCCGTGGGCCAGGCAAAGACAAGGTCGGTGCCGAAGCCGGGCAGTATGCCCATACCCAGGGCGGCGCCGCCGTAGACCTTGCGCATGAGCACAGCCAGCTTGGGCACCGTCGCCTCGGAAAGCGCGTAGAGCACCTTGGCGCCGTGGTGAATAATGCCGGCATGCTCCTGCGCCTTGCCGGGCAGGTAGCCGGGCGTATCCACCAGCAGGACGAGGGGGATACTGAAGGCGTCGCAGAACCGAATGAAGCGGGCCTGCTTGCGGGAGCTGCCCACCGTCATACAGCCGGCGCGCACCATGGGCTGGTTGGCGATAACGCCCACGGTACTACCCTCCATTCGGGCGAAGCCGACGATTATCTCGCTGGCGAACTCCTCCTTAATCTCGATGAAGTCGCCGTTATCCACGATTTCCCGGATGACTTTGTGCATATCGTAGCCCTGGGTGGGCTCGGCGGGCACAATCTCGCCGAGGGCGTCGGTAAAGCGCTCCGGGTCGTCGCCGCTATCTATTTTGGGCGGCGACTCCCGCCAGTTGGAGGGCAGGAAGGAGAGCAAACGCCTCATCCCCTGCATACACTCCTGCTCGCTCTTAACCCTGAAGTCGGCGACGCCGGTAGTCTGGCAGTGGACTTTAGCCCCACCCAACTCCTCCAGGGTGACGTCCTCGCCCATCACCGACTTGATAACGCGGGGACCCGTGATGCACATATGCGACAGCCCGTCCACCATAAAGATGAAGTCGGTCAGCGCCGGCGAATAGACCGAGCCGCCCGTGCAATTGCCCAGAACAGCCGAAATCTGGGGTATCGCCCCCGAGCAGCGGCTGTTGATGAAGAAAACGACGCCGGCATGCTTCTCGTCGCTAACGCGGTAGGGGTCGTCGCTGCCCGCCTTCTCCGGCCTGACCACCCTGGCTCCCGGCGAATCGTTGAGCCCGATAAGGGGCACGCCCATATCCAGCGCCATCTCGTGAATCTTATAGAGCTTGCGCCCGTGAATATAGCCCTGAGAGCCGCCGAAAACGGTGGCGTCGTGGGCAAAGACGCAGACCCTCCGCCCGTCTATGGTGCCGTGACCGGTGATGACGCCGTCTCCGGGTGCGCCGAGCCGGTATTTCACCAGCATGCCGAACTCGTTGAAGCTGCCCGGGTCGAGGAGCAGGTCAATGCGCTCCCGCGCCGTCAGCTTGCCCTTTTCGTGCTCGCGGGCGATTTTATCCTTGCCGCCCCCCAGGGCGGCCATCTCTTTAGCCTCACGAAGCTTCTTGATACGTTCTTCCATTTTCTCCCTCCCCCGGAGATGCAAAGCCAGCGTTTTTGCAGACGAACGTCTGGCTAGAATATATCTTCCTCTTTGACCCACGGCGGGAACCAGCGGTAGTGCTCGGGCGGGTTGGCTTTTTTCAGCCCTTCGTAGGTCGCCTTGGCTAATAAAATCGTTTCACCCTTGCGGTGCAACTGGGCCAGCTTCTCTTCTTCCAGCGATAACAGCGTCCGTTCCAGCTCGGCGTCGTTTACGTCGAAGGTCTCTTTCAGGTCCTCGAGGCTCATATAGAGCCCCGGGCTGACCCGGTAGTCCTCGGCGAGGACGGTGAGCAGGCTGTCTTCGTCAATCCTGGAAAGCTTCTTGGGTTTGTCGGCGCTGGTTATGGGCACCCCCAGTTTGCTATGGCTGACGCGGCGCGGCATCTTGAAGTCGTCGGCCATTGCCCGCAGGCCCATGCGGTATATGGTAATCTTGATGGCTTCGTTGGTGCCCCCCGCTATCTGGGCTACTTTCGATTCGTTAAGAATTCTTTGCAACGGGTAGAACTTGGTGGTGCCGTCGCCGCCCATGACCTGTATGGCCTCGACCCCCAGCTCCACGGCCATGTCGGTGCTATAGACCTTGCAGACGGAGCAGTCCACGGCGGCGTCCTGCCCGTTATCCAAACGCTGGGCGGCGTAGTAGGTTGATAATCTAGCCAGCTTTAGCCTGGCTATCATGTCGGCCACCTTGAACTGGTTGGTGGGGATATCGATGGTGGGCTTGCCGAACTGAATGCGTCTCTGCCCGTAGGAAACGACCGTCCTCAGCGCCTCGCGCATCGCGCCGAGCGACTGCGCCGATATCAGCGCCCGCTCGTAGTTAAGGGCTAAGACCATCACCCGCCACCCCTGCCCTTCTTCCCCGATACGGTTAGCCGTCGGCACGGGCACATCGACGAGGCTGAGGTAGCCGTTGGGCACGTTGTCGAAGCCCATCACCTCGTTAATCTTTTCTATAGTGAAGCCGGGCATCCCCTTCTCGACGATGAAACCGCTGAGGTGGCGGTGGCGGCGCACCGCTTCGGGGTCGTCGCTGGTGCGGGCGTAGAGCATGTAGCGTCCCGCCACGCCCGTGCCGGTGGCAAACCTTTTTTTGCCGTTGATAATGTAGTTATCGCCCTGGCGTTTGGCGTATGTCTCGATGCCGGCGACGTCGGTGCCCACGCCGGGCTCGGTCATCGCCACCGCCCCCAGCTCCCCCTCGACCATGCGGGGCAGGAAGTGCTTTTTCTGCTCCTCGGTGCCGAAGTCAATCACCTGGTGCCAGCCCCCCAGCATGGCGGCGCCGAATATCCAGCCCACGCCGGGCATGCGGCTGATTTCCTCGATGACGATGCAGGCTCCGGTGGCGCCCAGCCCCATCCCCCCGTACTCCCTGGGGACGCCGGCGCCGAAGTATCCTTCCCCGGCTATACTCTCTATAACGTCCCTGGGGAATTCCCGTTCCCAGAAGGCCTCCTCGGCGCGGGGCATAATCCTGTCGACGAACTTGCTCACCTCGCCCGCCAGTGCCTTGTGCTCGTCACTCCACCAGGTAAAGGCTTCCATGTTGTCCCCCTAAAGTTTGCTATGAAGATGATAGCGTAAGACGCCCCGATTATCAATGGTGTCTCCAAAACTTTGACAAGGCTCAGCGAAAGTATTAACTTAGTCGGTAACGATGTTAAATTGGGGGTGAAGGCATTGGAGACAATGGCAGAGCTGGCGCAGATTGCCCGCACTCGACCGGAGAAATTAAAGGAAAGGAAGGCGAAAGGGGTCAAGGTGGTCGGCTACATCGGCAGGTTCGTGCCCGAGGAGTTAATCTACGCCTCGGGAGCCGTACCCTACCTGCTCTGTAGAGGGGGACAGCCCGAGCCCCCCGATGCCGTCATACCCTACATGCTAAGATTTATGAGCCCCTACAGCCGCTCGCAAATCGGCTATCACCTTCTGGGCATAGACCCGGTGGTGCCCATGCTCGATTTGATAGTGGTGCAGTGCAGCGACTGCCACGAGTCGAGGCTGGCCGACCTCTTCGAGTACTTTAAATTACCGACGATGCGGCTGGGCGTGCCCCAGGACTGGGAGAAATCGCTCTCCCGCGACTATTACTACAAAGAGCTGGCTCGCCTCAAAGAGAAGCTGGAAACCCTCACCGGCAATAAGATAACCGAGCCGAAGCTTAAAGCATCTACCGACTCTCTTAATAAGATAAGGGATATCTTGGCTAAGATTAACCTGCTGCGAAAAAAGCAGCCCCCGCCCCTCGGCGGCGACGACTTTATTCGCTTAAATCATTATTCCTTCTACGGCGACCCCGAGCCGACATTGCTTAAGCTCAGCGACTTACACGGGGAGTTGCAAAAGAGCCAAAGCCCCTTCTCCCCCCACGCCCCCCGCCTGCTCATGGCCGGGCATGTCGTCGGCGTCGGCGACTACGTCGTCCCCAGGCTCATCGAGGACTCGGGCGGGGTGGTGGTCGCCGAGTTCCTGGACGAAGGGATGAGACACTGTGACTGGCCGGTAAAAGCCAACGGCGACCTGATGGACAGCTTGGGCAAGAGCTATTACCTGGAAAGGACGCCCCCCTCCCTTTTCCAGCCTGCCTGGGAAGAAAGGACAGCGGTCATCAAGAAGCTGATAAAGGGCTTTAACATCGACGGCGTAATCTGGTACCAGCTTTCTTTCGAGGAGGTTTACGACCTGGAATGCTCCGTTATCTCCAAGGCGATGGACGAGATAAACGTTCCCCTCTTGAAACTGGAGTCATCCTACGAGTATTCGAGGGAGGCGGTGGGCCCCCTGACGACGCGGATTGAAAGCTTTATCGAAACCGTCCGCCAGAGGAGGAGCTAAGATGCCCAATCCCAATAATAATGTATATGAAGATTTTTTGAGACTGACCGGCTTCGAGGAAGCCGAGATGCCGAAATACCTGCCCGAATGGCGGAAGGCGTCGGCCAAGCTGGGCTTAACCGAAGAGGATGTCAAATTCGCCACCGAAGAGCAGCTGCCCACCTACTTCGCTGTAGAGCTGGAGGGCATCCGCAAGCTGCTGGGCTGCTTCGTCAAGGAAACCATTGATTTAACCAGGGCCGGAGAGTATAAGGATAAAGGGATAAAGATAGTCTACGGCATCCTGCCCGCCATGCTGCACTTTTACTACGCCCTTAAATTAACGGCACCGGAAAAGGTGTTCGTTTCCTTCCCCGATATATTCTTGACCATGGTTATGAACGGCTTCTTCCACAAGCTCGCCCCCTACCTTGAAGAAGCCGAAAAGGCGGGCATCCCCTACGGCTGCCGCCACTGCGCCCTGAACAAGGCGCGCTACGCCGCCCGCCGCCTCGATGTCATTCCCTCCCCCGACATCAACTGGATATGGGGCTTTATCTGCGACGAAGCCCCCAAGACCGACGAGTTCATCCGCCTCTACTACGACCCCGAGTGGAAGACCTATATCACCCGCCTCCCCCACGACCAACCCCTGGGCACGGTTGAGGACGAGGTCATCGACCGCGTTAAGTACCTGGCCGCCCAGATGAAGGACGGCTTCGAGTTCGCCCAGAAGGCAGTCGGCATCAAGGTCCCCGAGGCAAAGATAAAGGAGGTCATGACCTTCTGGCAGCGCTATGCCGCCAAACTATCGGAGTTAGCCCTGCTGATGACCGCCGACCCCCAGCCCCTGGGCGCCGTCAGCGGCCGTCTCTTCTGGGAAGGGCTCTTCACCCCCTTCAACACCGGGCTGGCGGGAATGGAAGAAGCGCTGGATATCACCCTCAAAGAGGTCAAGCAGAGGGTGGCGGCTAAAGAAGGCATACTGCCCGCAGGCGCCCCCAAGCTGCTCATTTACAGCCTCCACCCCACCGTCCCCTGGGTAGCCAAGACCTTCGAGGAAAACGGCGTGGGCATTCCTTTAAGCGAGTTCTTTATCCAGACCAAAAAGCAGCTCCAGCCGCCCAGCTTCGACGACCCCTACATGGCGGCGGCGGAGGGCTGGCTGCGGACTTCGGGCATGGTCAACCCCGGCTACCAGTCGGAGCAAATCTGCGAGAAGCTGCAAACGCACAACTTCGACGGCATGGTCTTCGGGATGATGGACTTCGACCGCTGGCTGGGCAGCAGCCACCGCCTGCTGGCGCGGATGGTGGAGGACAAGACCGGGCTGCCCGCATTCTATATCGAGGGCGACAACTGGGACGATAGGGACTACAGCCTGGAAGCCCTGCGGACGAGGATCGAGAGCATATGCGAAATAATGAAGATGCGGAAGGCTTAGAGCCAGGATGTTTGCCGGCGTTGATATAGGCTCGGTCAGCACCAAGGCGGTGCTTATTGATAAGGAAGGGAAGGTCTTAGCCTTCTCCCTGATACCGACGGGCTACGACCGCCGGCAGAGCGGCGCCGAAGTCCTCAAACTGGCGCTGGACAAGAGCGGCAAAGCGCAAAAAGACATTGAGTATACCGTCTCCACCGGCTACGGCCGCCGCGCTTTTGAATCGGACAAGGCGCTGCCCGAGATAATCTGCCACGCGCGAGGCACCAAGGCGCTATTCCCCGAAACCAGGACTATTATTGATATCGGCGGGCAGGACAGCAAGGTCATACAGCTGGATGAAGCGGGCATGGTGGTCAGGTTCGAGATGAACGATAAGTGCGCCGCGGGCACGGGCCGGTTTTTGGAGGTCCTGACAGAGCGGATATTGAACCTCCCCATCGAGGAGCTCGGCCCCCTGTCATTGAAGTCCCAGAACCCCGCCACTTTGAGCAGCGTCTGCACTGTCTTCGCCGAATCGGAGGTGCTCTCCCTGCTCTCGGAGCATAAGCCCCGGGAGGATATCGCCTACGGCCTCAGCAAAGCCATCGCCCGAAGGGTGGTCGGCATGGGAGCGGGGGGACAGGTTGACTATAAAGAGCCCATCGTCTTTTCGGGAGGGGTGGCTAGGAATGTGGGCGTGGTCAAGGCCATTGAAGAAGAGCTGGGCAAGAAGGTGATAACCCCCCGGGAACCCCAGATAACGGCGGCGCTGGGCGCGGCTCTCTTCGCCCAGGAGCAAGGGCGCTAGCCCTTTCAGCTAGCTGTTGCCGGACTTGGCGCCGCTTCCCGGCTCAGACACTGTATCCCCACCCCGCACCCGCCCCCAGATGGCCACCGCCCTGGCCAGAGAATCGATGTCGGTCGTGGCGTCAGGACCTTTATAAAAGCAAAGCTTCATACAGTTATTTAAAACCAGAGCTCCCACGCCCTCGACACCGGAGCGAACCGCCGCCAGTTGCATCACTATGCTCACACAATCGCGGTCTTCGGCAATCATTTTCTGGATGCCGCGAATTTGCCCCTCGACCCTCTTCAGCCGCTTCAGCAGCGCATCATCAGAGACCTCGGCCTGTTCTTCTATATCCACTGTTCTACCCTCCGCAGAATCTAGTCTTGATGTTACCATACCCCGTAGGGTATAATGCCTCTGGCTAGGTTTTTTTCATCAAGCCGCTCAACGTATTTTAGCACTAATCGCCGTCGCATGGCGAGAATGTGAAAAGGAGGCGGAATGGGAGAATTTGAGCCAAAGATAATCGGTTTGTTTTGCAACTGGTGTTCATATACCGGCGCCGACCTGGCCGGTACATCACGAATCAAATATCCAGCTAACGTGAGGATTATCAGGGTGATGTGCTCGGGCAGGGTTGATGAAAGACTGATACTGAAAGCATTCATCGCTGGCGCCGATGGAGTCCTTGTTTGCGGCTGCCACCCCGGGGATTGCCATTATCAGAAGGGCAATCTGAATGCGCGCCGAAGGATTGCCAGCTGGAAACCGTTGCTGGGCGCGATTGGCATTGGACAGGAGAGACTCCGCCTGGAGTGGATTTCGGCGTCCGAAGGGCCCAAGGTAGCCGAGACGGTTAAGAGCTTTACCCAGACCATAAAAAAGCTTGGTCCCAGTCCGCTTAAGAGGAGGCAAAATGAGCATTGAGTGTGTACCCACTATATGTCCCTATTGCAGTTGC
>CAYQPY010000021.1:0-12086 GCA_964419705.1 uncultured Dehalococcoidales bacterium | reverse complement strand
TAGCGCACCTGAATGGGGTTCAGGTGGTCGCCGGTTCAAATCCGGCCACCCCGACATCCCTCTTTTAAGCCGTGTCAATATTATCCGCAGTTCGGCTTAATAGATTTCTTCCCCGAAGAGGATGTGAAAGCTCGATGTCATCGGCTGCCACTTATTGAGAAAGTTCTGGAATTTCTCCGAGGGGGCATCGTTCTGGTAGAATTCTTCCAGGCTTTTCAGGTGCAGGATACCGACGTATCTAAAGGGGATTTCTCCCGAAACCGACCCCTTTATCTTGACCAGCTCGAATTTCTTGACCGACGACAGGCTCTCCAGTAGAGGGCCCTTCTCCTGGGTAACGAAATTCAAGTATTCCTCGTCGGTTACGTTTTCCGCCAGGTTGTAGAGGATGATTTCTTTGGCCATTTCGGTTACTCCTTCCTAAAGGCTTTTGCCTCCCTCCCCCTCGTCGTAAAGCCCCCAGCGCTTGAATAACATCTGATAGAACTCAGGCTGAGGGAAGTCGTGCAACATGTACATATCGGCTTTACTGTAGGCGAAATCTCCCTTTTCAACCTCCCCGATTCCCTCTAACAGCTTGGCCACCTTATCCCCAGGTACGGAGAGGATAATCTCGTCCTCGGCAGCCAGCGCCCGGTGGTAATCACCGGGGTCGGGCAGGGTAACCATCAAATGCCCGCTGGCCATTACGGGTATAATCTGGTAGGCGCAGGCCGGAGGGAAGAAGTGGCAGTCAACCAGCCCCTCCTCGCCACCAAAATGAAACGGGAGCATCATATTACGCAGTTGCGCCGGGTTAGAGTAGATAAGCACGACGTCGGGTTCGAAATTAGCCGACTTGAGAGGTGCAGAGACGATGCCGATGTATTTGTCCCGCTCGAAGGTGGGAAAATCAACGAAAAGCTGCAGCTCGGGGTCTTCGGGCTTATCCACCAGCCCGTAGGCGATAAGGGCGGCGAAGCACCAGTTGTCTTCCTTGAGCATAGCCACCGTCTCCCTCTGGCGGCGGGACATAGCGAAAGCCTGGCACTGGGCGATATGGATTCCCCGGTCTTTTTTGGGCCTGACGGCGCCTTTGGGGATATCGCTCTCCTTTTCCAGCATCTTTACGGCCAGGGGAGATGTCCTCAACATCAATAGTCGTTCTAGCTCCTCTCCGCAACGGTTGAAGTCCTTTAACGTCGTCATCTAATTAACCTCCGATTCTTTATTAACTATGAGAGATAGCTATTCCGCTATCTGCCCGTCACGCATTTTAATCACCCGTTGGGCGTTGGCGGCAATCTCCGCGTCATGGGTGACCATAATAATGGTCTGCCCTTCGGCATTCAGGTTAGCCAGCAACCTGCCGATGTTAATACTCTGTTTACTATCTAGGTTGCCGGTGGGTTCGTCGGCCAGGATAAGCTGCGGCTTCTTGGCGATGGCTCTAGCAATAGCCACCCTCTGCCGTTCCCCACCCGACAGCTGCTTGGGCAAGTGCTTCATACGGGCGGAAAGCTCCACCTTTTCCAGGGCTTCCTCAGCCATTCGGACAGCCCGCGCCCCTTTGATGCCGGCCAGCCGCAGTTGCAAAGCCACGTTCTCTCTGGCATTGAGGGTGGGCATAAGATTAAAGGTCTGGAATATGAGTCCGATGTGTCGGGAGCGGATTCGGGTCAAGGCGCCGTCGCCGAGGACTGATACGTCCTGCCCGTTGAAAAAGACTCTGCCGTCGCTGGGCTTATCTAAACAGCCGAGGAGGTGGAGGAGAGTGGATTTACCGCAGCCGGAGGGCCCCACTATGGCGAAGAAGTCCCCGTGCTCCACGGTGAGGTCGATGCCGCGCAGTGCCGGCACCTCGACCTCGTCCATCCGGTAGACCTTGGTAATGCCCTCGGCCTTTATTATCTCATTCATACCTGAGCGCCTCGATGGGATTTACCCTGGTGGCTCGCAGAGCCGGTATCGTGGCGGCTAGCGCCGAGAGAATCGTGGCCGTTATCACTATCTGCACCAGTGTCCAGGCGCTGATTACTTCCTTCAAGCCGTAGCCAATGCCCATGTCGATAAGATAGGCGATGGGTATGGAAAGCAGGCTGCCCATAAGCCCGAGCATTATCGCCTCGAGGACTATGGTGCGCAGCACCAGCCAGCGCGAAGCCCCGATAGCCCGCAGCGTGCCTATCTCCTTGGTGCGCTCCGACACCGCCATCACCATGACGATAAAGACGACCACGGCGGCGATGATATAGACGGTGTAGTTTATCATGTTGAAGAACATCCTCTCCTGACCCAGAATCGTATCCAGGTTCTCGGCTATGTCCTCCTGGGTGAGCACACTGACCTTGGGGTGGTTGGCGCATATATCTTGGGCCAGGGCGCCGATGGTATCCAAACGCTTCGAGGTGATGAGTACCGCCGAGATGGATTCGGACTGCCCCAGTATGCTCTGGGCGGTCTCGAGGGGGACGATGACAACGTTGGAGATGAGCCTGTCTTCCAAGCTCTGGCCCTCGATTAAGCCGACCACGGTCAGCGGCTCGCCGATTATCTGGATTTCGTCACCGACAGCCGGCTCCCCGAAGAAACTACTTGCCATCGGCCCCAGGATTACCTCATGAGCATCGGCCCCGCTGAAGGCAACCACGCCGTCTTTAACTACCGGCTCTTCGCCGATGTAAGCACCGATTTTATCCACTTCCAGACCCACCAGCAACGCCTCCGGGGGAGCATTGGGGTAGGGCGACGGCGCTAACTGGTAAAAGAACAGGGGCGTGGTCAGCGCCATGTCTACCTGGTCGGCGACTTCAGCGATAATCTGCCGTCCTTCTTCTTCCTTGAGTATGCTGGTTACGGGGGGAAATTCCTGTCCGGCAATGCCGGCGGTTACCTGAGAGCGCGCGTAGATTTGCCCGGCACCGGAGTATTTGGCCAGCTCGCTCTGCATACCGCTCTCGGTGAAATCGACGATGCTGGTCATCATAATGACCAGCTCCAGCGCCACGGCGATGCCCAGAATGGTGAGGATGGTGCGCGTCTTGCGCGTCCACATATTCTTCCAGGCAATGTCAATCATTAACGGCTCCTATGATACCCAAGCAAGAGATAAAGTTTCGTCAGGGATTATAACATATATAAGGTGTGAGTTGCGATGCCCGTTGACCCCAAGCACCACAGCCTGTATAATCTGCTCAGAGTTAACGGATGCAGATTAGATTAAGCTTTCTCGGCGCCGCGCAGAATGTCACCGGCTCGCAGTACCTGATTGAGACGGATAATACCAGGCTCCTGGTCGACTGCGGGCTCTACCAGGAAAGAAAGCTGTTAGGACGCAACTGGAGCTCTTTTTTTATGCCCCCCCAATCTCTAGACGCGGTGCTCCTGACCCACGCCCACCTCGACCACTGCGGTCTTTTGCCCCGGCTGGTGCAGAAGGACTTTAATCAGTCTATCTACTGCACCGCCGCCACTGCCGAAATCACCCGCATAATGCTGCTCGACGCGGGCAAGCTACAGGAAGAAGACGCCGAGTTCAAGAAACGCCGTCACCAGAAGGAAAGGAGAAAGGGCAAATACCCCGAGATACCGCTATACACACAGGAAGACGCCGAAGCCGTTTTCCCCCTGTTCTCACCCGTTAAATACGGCCAGCCCGTCCCCATCGGCAAAGGCATTGAAGCCAGCTTTCACGATGCGGGGCACGTTTTGGGCTCGTCTATGGTCAGGCTCAAGATAGGGCAAAACGGCGAACAGAGGACGATTATATTTTCGGGGGATATCGGGCGCTGGAGCAAGCCCATGCTCGAAGACCCCACCCTCTTCGACGAGGCGGACTACGTGGTGGTGGAGTCCACCTACGGCGACAGGTCGCTTGAGCGCATCGACGATACGGCTAACGAGTTCGCTGAGATTATAAACGCCACCGCCAACAAGGGGGGGAATATAATCATACCCAGCTTCGCCCTGGAGCGCTCCCAGGAGATTATGTACTACCTGAACAAATTCCGCCTCGAAGGGCGCACCCCCCGCCTCCCCGTTTTCCTCGACAGCCCCATGGCGGTGAGCATTACCGAGGTCTTCGGCAACCACCCCAACCTCTTCGACGGCGAGATGAAAAAGCTCTTAAACCAGGAAAAATCACCCTTCGACTTCCCCGAACTCAAGCTGACGAGGACCACCGAGGAATCGAAGGCGATAAACCGCCTCACCGGCAGCAATATTATTATAGCCGGCTCGGGGATGTGCACCGGGGGCAGGATAAAGCACCACCTGGTGAACAATATCACCAAGGAGGAGAGCACCATTCTCTTTGTCGGCTATCAGGCCTCCGGCACGCTGGGGAGGCATATCGTCAACGGCGCCAAGACAGCGAGGATTCTGGGGCAGTACTACCCGGTGCGGGCCCGGATAGCGCAAATAAACGGCTTCTCGGCGCACGCCGATCGGGAAGAGCTTATCAAGTGGCTTTCCGGCTTATCTAAACCGCCGAGGCGCGTTTTCGTCACCCACGGCGAGCTGGAAGCCTCGAAAAACCTGGCCGGGCTGGTGAGAGAGGGCAAGGGCTGGGAAACGCTGGTACCCCGCTACCGGCAACAGGTCTTGCTGGACTAGAGAGATGTGTCATAAACAGAGAGCAGTACCTGAAATACATCGACCACTTCAATAACAAGCGATACGACGCCGTCACCAGTTACTTTACCCCCGATGTCAGCGTGGAGTACTTTACCACCCCCGGCGACCATAAGACAGCCCGCACCCTGCACGGACGCCAGGAGTTCATCGATTCTTACAAAGCCCTGCATGAGTACGTGAGAGAAGCACTGGAACTGGGCGACTTCATAGTGACCGAAGATAGGCTCTTCGCCGAGCTTTACACCGAATTCCACTGCTTCAAGGACTACCCAAACTTCTTGGGCGGGTCGCTAAAGAAGGGCGAGGTCGCCGTCATGACCAGCTGGGTGCTATACGACCTGGAAGGCGGCAAGATGAAGCGCATTCGCATCGCCCATTTCAGGATGCACGACCCCAAGTCGGCGCGGCTCTAAAGCTCAAGGGATACTGAGGCTATTTCTTGGTAAAGCCGAGGTTATCTACTATCTCGGTTACCGCCTGGCTCTGGTTCAGCGTATAGAAGTGGAGGTATTTGACGCCGTTCTGACGCAAGTCCTCACACTGCCTGGTGGCAAACTCTATTCCCAGCTTACGGGCTTCTTCGGGGGAAGCCGCCTTTTCCATCGGCTCGACGATGGACTTAGGTAGTGTAGCGCCCGTCATCTTACCAAACCGCTTTATCTTTTCGATATCGGTTATGGGCATAATGCCGGGAAGAACGGGGATAGTGATGCCCGCCTTGCCCGCCCGTTCCATGAAGTTATAGAAGAAACGGTTGTCGAAGAACATCTGGGTAATGGCAAAATCGGCGCCGGCGTTAATCTTCTGCTTGGTGTAGTACATGTCCGTTTCCAGGTCGGGCGCCTCGGTATGCCCCTCGGGATAGACCGCCACAGCGATAGAATAACCGCCAACCTCGACGACCAGCCTGATCAGGTCGATGGCGTAGCAGTAGCCGTCGGGGTGAGTCACGAACTTATCGGTGCCCTTGGGCGGGTCGCCCCTGAGGGCGAGGACATTCTCGATGCCGTTCTTTTTATAGTCCTTGAGAATATTATCCAGGTCTTTATGGCTCTGCTCGACACAGGTGAGGTGAGGCATCGGGATCAGCGAGGTCTCCTCCTTGATACGCATTATCACCTTGCGGGTATTGCACAGTGTGCCGCCGCCGGCGCCATAGGTTACGGAGACGAAGGTGGGCTGGTAGCCCTTGAGATTGGTGATGGTCCGGAACAGCCTGTCTTCAGCAGCGGCGTCCTTGGGAGGAAAGAATTCAAAGGAGAGGCTACTGCCGCGGGCTTTGATAATATCGCCTATTTTCATAAGTTTTACCCCCCGTCGGTCTGTGGGAAAGCGACCTCGGTATAGAGAAACTCTACCTTGCGTTTGTGTTCCAGTTCCTGGGCGGCTAACTGCTCGAGGAGTCTCTTTACCCCTCCCGGTGGGTGCGCCGCCGCCAGCTGGGTGTAGAAATCGTGGGACGCCTTTTCGCGGCTTGCCGCCAGCAGGAATATATCCTTAAGCGCCATATCGGGGGTTACCTCGGGCTGGTCGAGGTAGTCCGTAATCTTGTAGTCCAGGACACTGTCCTTTTGCAGTCCCCCCTCCCCTATCTCGCCGCGCAGGTATTTGCGCAGCAGCGCTTCGTGGCCCTTCTCTTCCCGTGACAGCTGGCTGAAGGCGTCCTTAGCCACGGTTTCGGTCACCTTGCTGCTTAAATCCTGATAGAGGTGCTGCGCCTCAATCTCCTTCTCTATCGCCTTTTCCAAAACGCTTTGCACCGTCAGTCGAGTCGCCATCGTTCTCCTCCAACCAGCTTAAGTGGCTATTTCAACCGCTTCGCCACCACATCCCAGTCTATATTCTGGAAGAAGGCGGCTATATAGTCCGCTCGTTTAAGCCCGTAATCGAGCATAAAGGCGTGCTCAAAGACATCCATCACCAGGATAGGGGCACAGCCCGCGGGGTGGCCGACCTCGTGCTCGTTAATCCACTGGTTGAAGAGCCAGCCGTTGGTGTTATCCTGATAGAGTATTACCCAGCCGATGCCGCGCATCGCCCCCGTCGCCTTGAAGTCCTGCTCCCAGCCGTCGTAGCTGCCGTAAGCCGCCGCCAGCTTTTTAGCCGCCGCCCCCGTTTTATCCAGGGCTTTCTTGCCCCCCAGGTTACCGAAATAGTATTCGTGGAGGCGCATGCCGTTGAACTCGAAGCCGAAGCGGCGTTTAAGCTCGGCGTATTCGGGGGTGCCCGCCTTGCCCTCTTTGAGCATAGCCGTCATTATGTCCCAGAGCTTGTTGGTGTTGTTCACGTAGCCCTGGTAAAGGGTAAAGTGATTTTTAAGCAGGGTTTCGCTGAATCCCCCCATCCCGATAAGAGCGCCGTAGTCCTTGGCCGTATAACCCATTTTCGTTACTCCTTTCCCAATTTATTTGCAGCCCAGGTTTTAACTGATATTACTCAGAAACTCCTTGACCTGGTAGTCCCACTCGCGGGAGACCAGTTCCACCGAGGCTCCTTTGCCTCCCGCCGAAGTGACAACCTCGACACCGCCACCACCCCCCTCAAAGCAGACGTAACCGGATGACTCGTTCTTGATCTCAAGGCCCTGGCCGCCGGGACCGAAGAAGTTCACCGCCCGCCTGAGCACCTCCTCCGGCTTTAGCTTTGTCTTTGCCGCTATTCTCATCTTGCTGGACTCTTTTCTAAACGCTTAGCTGCCGCCGTTATAGCCCTTGGCTCTTATCATCAGAATAGGTGTAGTAGTGGCTCTAAATACCCTATCGGCAACGCTGCCGTGCGCCCATCGGCTGATGCCGGAACGGCCGTGGCTGGCCATAATAATAAGCCCGCCGTTCATCTTATGGGCGTAGATGACGATTTCCTCGGCGGGTTTGCCCATGAGCACCTCGGTGTGTACTTTAATGCCATTGACTTCCAGCGTTTTGGCTATCTTGCCCAGGTATTGCTGGGCCTGCTTTTCCTCTTTACCCACCGCCTCGGGCACCAGGCGCGACCCTAACGGCTGAGAAGAGTCATCCATAACCCTGAAGCCGGTGATGCGCTCGGTGACGCTGACCAGGATTACCTCCTTGACCTCACACCCCGTCGCCACCGCCTCAACGTGGGGCAAGACGCACTCCGCCCGTTCCGACCCATCCAGAGGAACCAGAATCTTGTCGTACATATTTTCTCCTTTTCCCGGCCTTCTCTAGTTATCACCTATAATAGCAGTAGGCAATAAAGAAGTTATAAAATGAAGGCATAAAAAGTTACAGAATTATGCCATCCTTTATTTATCGCCCGACGAACCCTGGCTCAGGGGCATGGCAAAGAAAAAAGTGGAGCCGTGACCGGGCTCCGATTCCACCCATATATTGCCGCCGTGAGCCTCCACCAGCCGGCGGCAGACCATAAGCCCCAACCCCACTCCCCGCACGCCGCTGGGGCGCTTTTCCAGGCGCTGGAAGGGGCCGAAGAGCTTCGCCTGGTCGGCGGGGGAAATACCGATACCCTGGTCGCTGACGCCGATGACCAGGTGCTCTTTCTGTAGCTTAGCCGACACCCTAACCTCTCCCCCGGCGGGCGAATACTTGACCGCGTTTTCCAGCAGGTTATAGAGGATGCGTTCCAGTCTTAAGGAGTCGGCTTGAAGCGGGGGGAGACGGCGGGGGAGGTTGATAACGAATTTATGAGTCGCGTACTGGCGCTTTATCTTGTCCACGGCATCCTGAATTACCTTTTTAACGTTTATCGCCTCACTATAGAGGACCAGGCGCTGCGCCTGGACGCGGGATAGCTCCAGGAGATTGGACAGCAGGTTGGACAGCGTTTCCGACTCCGCCGCCGCATCCTTGAGCAGCTGGCGGGTTTCTTCCGGAGAGAGGCGTTCGTCTTCGGTGAGGACAGTGTTGATTGCCCCCGTAATCACCGTCATCGGACTGCGCAATTCGTGGGAAACCAGCCCGATGAAATCGTCTTTGAGCTGGTCCAGCTTCCTGTGCTCGGTGATATCCACCATAACCGAGCGGCTGACCACCACCCGCCCCTCTTTATCCCGTATCGGGCGCACCGACAGGTTAACCCAGGCGGTACTGCCGTCGGCCCGCCGCACCTCCAGCTCCTGGTCGCGGACTTCCTCGCCGGCCAGAAACCGGCGAAAAACCCCCTCGGCGGTCGCTTTTCCGTTCGGCGTCTCGGCATAAAGGTCGGCTACGGGCTTTCCCACTAATTCCTCGCTTGTGTAGCCGAGCAGCTCGGTGGCGCGGCGGTTAGCCTGCTTGATGTAACCATCCGCTCCCACCGAGAGGTAGGCGTCGGGGGACTCCTCGTAGAGGTCGCGGTATTGCTCCTCCCTCAGCTTTAAATCGCGGAAGAGGAGGTTATAGGGCTTGACCAGCCCGGTCTCGACAATCGCCTTGTAGATGAGGTAGAAGGCAGCAATCTTGAGGAAGTGACCGAGTAGGTTGGGAAAGCCGAAGGGACTCTCGTAAAGGGTAAAGGACAGCTCGGAGGCTATGGTCACGACAATGGCGGCTAATAAAAGGCGCAGGACAGCGCCATCGAACTGGCGGCGTTTCCGGAACATAGTAAAAATCGCCCCGACCAGCAGGAAAGAAATGATATACTCGCTGACCTTCTTGAAGGTGGTCAAGCCGGCGCCCTCGACAAAGCAGTCAGGAAAGATATTCCAGTAGAAGATGGCGGCAATCAAGAAGGCGCAAACCAGCCCGTAGCCGATAAAGAGGAAGCGCGCCCGCAGCCTGTGCCCGATAAGCAGCGGCGCAATGAGCAGGGAGAGGCCCTGCAGATAGCGGGCGCTAACCCAGAGCTGAGCCGCCGTATTCGTCCCGTGTTCGGGGAAGACCTCCATTCCCGGATAAACCAGCATGTGTAGCAGGTCGAGAACAGCTACGAAAAGGAAGGCAACACCGATAAACAGAAAATAGCTGTTATCCAGAAAGCGGCGCGAATTCCAGGCAACGATGAAGATGACGACGGCGACAACGATGCTGAATACCTCGGCTAAGCTGTGGAAGAGCAGGTAGTTGTAGAGGCTGGACAGATAGAGCCCGACGAGGACGAGCGCCCCGCCTATGGCGGTTACATACCAGCGTGACTGTCTCGTATACATTAGGCTAAAGCCCCGATTGACAATTGCCCCTGCGTGATAATACGACGATAACGCCTCTGCGTCAAGGCTCAAGGCTTTGACATCCGCTAAAGAGCCGATTATTATTACAAGCAATAAGTTCATGCGGAGCTAGAGTGAAGCGCTTTCGTATACTGGTAGTTGACGACGAAGAAAGAATCGTGCACTTTCTCACCACCAAGCTGAAGGCTTCGGGCTACGAGGTGCTGACCGCCGGTGACGGCGTCAGCGGGCTGGAGCAGGTGCACGCCCAGGAGCCCGACCTGATTGTGCTCGACCTGCTCATGCCCAAGATGAACGGGCTGGAGATGCTTAAAGAGCTGCGCAGCTTTTCGGCGGTGCCGGTGATTATCCTGACCGCCAAGGGGGCTGACGCCGACCGCATCAAGGGGCTGCGGCTGGGCGCCGATGACTACCTGCCCAAGCCGTTCAACCCCGACGAGCTGGTGGCCCGAATCGAAGCCATCAAGCGTCGCCTGCAACCCGCCGACAAGGACAAAGGCGCCGAGCTCTTCCATGTGGGGGATGTGACCATCGATTTCAGCAAGCGCCAGGTGATGGTCGGCGGCGAGTCCAAATACCTGACCCGAACCGAGTGGCTGCTGCTCAGCCAGCTAGCCAACAACGCGGGGCGCCTCATGCTCTACGAGGAGCTGCTCACCCGCATCTGGGGGCCCGAATACCGCGACGATATCCAGATACTCCGTACCTGGCTCAGCCGACTGCGGGGCAAGCTCCAGAGCGACCCCCAGAGCCCGCAGCTCATTCGCACCGTGCCCAAAGCCGGTTATATCATCGACCGCCCCTCAGACCAGGGTTAATCCTCCCCTAATGTCATAATTCTGTAACTTTTTCTCCCCTCATTTTATGACTTCGTTATTGCCTACTGGCTATTATTGAGGGTATAAACCTTCTAGTAGTAAGGGGTGATGTTGAGGTGATAAAGCTGAAGAGCTGTCCTAAGTGCAAAACGGGCGATGTTACCATTGATAAAGACCACCACGGCTGGTACGAGTACTGTATCCAGTGCGGCTACATGAGCGACCTGGTTAGCATGGCGGGTTCAGAGCCGAAGAAGGCTTCCAGTAGCAAGAAGCGGCCGACACTTCCTAAAGGAGACTAAAGGCATGCTCGACGGGAAGAAGATTGCCATCCTGGCCGAAGAGGACTTCGAGGACTCGGAGCTTATCGAACCCTTGAGGTCAATGAAAAACGCCGGCGCCAGGGTGGTGATTGTGGGCACTGGTTCCAAGGAAAGCTACCAGGGCAAGCGGGGCAACGCCACCGTCAGCGTCGATACCACCGCCGACAAGGTCAAGGTCGAGGATTTCGCCGCTATTATCATACCGGGCGGCTACGCCCCCGACAAGATGCGCCGCGACCCGTCTATGGTCGAGCTGGTAAAGAAGGCCTACGAACTGGGCAAGGTGGTGGCGGCTATCTGTCACGGGCCGCAGTTGCTTATCTCGGCCAATGTGGTCAGGGGGCGCAAGGTTACCTCCTGGCCCTCGATAGCCGTTGACCTGGAAAATGCCGGCGCCGAGTGGGTCGACGCCCCCGTGGTACAGGACGGGAATCTCATCACCTCGCGCAAGCCCGCCGACCTGCCCCGGTTCAACAAGGCAATCATTGAAGCTTTGAGAGACTAGTGCTTGCCAAAATGGGGCGCTGGTCAGGATAACGCGATAGAGGAGGCAAACAGTGGTTATCGACCAATCTATCGAGCGGCGGCTTAACCGACTACGTATTTGGAATATCGTTGTCGGACTGATTCTCGCGGCACAAGCTATTTTGATGGCGCTGCTCACCAACAACTTTTCTCTTCCGGTGACAGCAACGTTCATGACCGGCCAGCCCGGCAGCGCGGCCGAGCTTCACCACCTGTTTGATATTCCCACCGGCTGGGGCGTTTTCACCTTCCTGGCAATCTCGGCTGTTGCTTTGTTGATAATCGCATCGCCTCTCGTTTTCCCCTGGTACAAGCGTAATCTACTAAAGAACCGTAACTACGCCCGCTGGATAGAGTACTTTTTCAGCTCCTCTATTATGATCGTGCTAATTGCTCAAATCACCGGTATCAGCGATATTGCCGCCTTAATAGCCATCTTCGGCACCAACGCTTGTATGATACTTTTCGGAGCGCTACAGGAAAAATATGAAAACCCGGGCAAGCCTAGCTGGCTGCCATTCTGGTTCGGCAGCTTTGCCGGGACCATCCCGTGGATTGCAATCGCGATTTACGTCTGGGCGCCAGGGCTCAATTTATCGCCACCCGGCTTCGTCTACGGTATCATTGCCTCGCTGTTCGTTTTCTTTAACTGCTTTGCTATCAACATGGTATTGC
>CAYQPY010000020.1:0-12170 GCA_964419705.1 uncultured Dehalococcoidales bacterium | reverse complement strand
GCCTTCGCCTGCTGCAGCCAAAAGGGTGAAATCAGCTACAAGAGAAAGGACAAAATCCTTTACGCTCTAGCCCCCCCACCCTACACCACCGGCGCGCTAATCCACGCCGCCCCTCACGAGTTATTCGACTTTCTGCCTCCGGTGAAGGCGGCCGAGGATATGTCCTTTGAGGACAGGGTGCAACTCGGTTTCAAAATGGCGCTGTCCGAGGGGCTGGACGTATTTTACGCCCTTTCCAGCGTACTGGTAGCTATCGGCGAACGCTTCGCTCAGAACAAGCAGAAGATAGAGCTTAAACCGCTGCTGGGCAATCCCAAGGCTCTCGCCCGGCTGCTGAAAGGACTGATTAAGAGCAAGCTGGCTCGCCGCCCCATGCTACCCAGGGATATCTGGAAGCTCAAGGGGCTGGTCTCCACCGGCTCCGACGGCTCGGTATTCAGGAAGAAGGTCAAGGAAATGTGGGGGAGGTATCCGCTGGATGTCTACGGCAGTACCGAGAGCATAATCATCGCCACCCAGACCTGGGACTACCAGGACATGACCTTCCTGCCTCATATCAACTTCCTGGAGTTCATTCCCGAGAAGGAAAGCCTGAAATCCAGAGACGACCCCTTCTACCAGCCAACCACACTGCTCCTGGACGAGGTTAAGGTGGGAGAGAAGTACGAGCTGGCCATCACCAACTTCTACGGGGGGCCGCTTATCCGCTATAAGCTGGGCGATATGGTTAAGATAACCGCCCTGCGCAACGAAAAGCTCGATATAGACATCCCCCAGATGACCTTCCACGCCCGTGTGGACGATATGATTGACATCGCTGGCTTCACCCGACTGACGGAAAAGGTCATCTGGCAGGCTATAGAAAACTCAGGGGTAACCTACAAAGAATGGACGGTACGCAAGGAGCTCAAGGAAAGCCCGATACTCCACCTCTACCTTGAACTGGGAAAAAACGGCCATGTTACCGAGGAGCAGATAGCCAGATCGGTACACCACGAACTCAAAAGGCTGGATGCTCCCTACGCCGACCTGGAAGCGTTTCTGGGCTTGAGGCCGTTAGAGGTCACCATACTCCCCGAAAACGCCTTCGAGGGCTATAAGGCCCGTCAGCAGGCGGCTGGTGCCGACCTGGCTCACCTCAAGCCGCCCCACATCAACCCCTCCGACGGCGTCATAAACTGTCTGGTCAACGGCGATGCCGAGACGCCGGCAGCCCAGGAAAAAGAAGCGGAAAGAGTCTTAAAGTAGATTAAAATGACGAATGCAGATATAAATAATAACGGTAACAACGGCCACAACGGAAAGCGAGTAGTCGTCACCGGTATGGGGGTTATCAGCCCGGTCGGGCTCGACGTCCCCGACATGTGGTCATCCCTTATTGCCGGCAAATCGGGAATTGATTATATCTCCAGCTTTGACCCAACGCCTTTTGATACTAAATTTGCCGCCGAGGTCAAGGGGTTCGACCCCATGGCGTATGTCGGCAAAAAAGAAGCCCACCGTATGGACCGCTTCACCCAGTTTGCCGTAGCCGCCAGTCTCCAGGCCGCAGAATCATCGGGCTTGAAGATAAATAACGGCAATTCCGAGGAGACCGGCGTTATCATTGGCAATAGCGTCTGCGGTCTACTCTCGGTCTGCGGGCAATTTAAGATATTGAATGAAGTCGGCCCGAGAAGAGTAAGCCCTATTCTGGCGCCGACCATGACCGGCGACGCCCCCTCGGTACAGGTCTCCCTGATACTGGGAGCCAAAGGCTTAAGCTACTCGCCATCTTCAGCCTGCTCCAGTGGCACTGATGCCATCGGGCAAGCCTACCATGTTATCAAAGCCGGTGACGCCAGGGTGATGATAGCCGGCGGCACCGAAGCGCCCGTTGCCCCTATCATTGTGGCCGCCTTCAACGCTATCCGCGCCCTGTCCACCAGCAACAACGGCGTGCAAGCGGCCTGTCGCCCGTTCGACGCCGAGCGTGACGGCTTTGTCCTAGGTGAAGGCGCGGCCATGCTGGTCCTCGAAGATGCCGAACACGCCGTTGAGCGCGGCGCTCCCATCCTGGCGGAACTCGCCAGCTATTGCGCCACCAGCGACTCCTTCCACCTCACCCAACCCTCCCCCGATGGTGAGGGTGCCACCAGGGCCCTGCGACTGGCGCTGAAAAAGGCTAACCTCAACCCCAGCGACATCGACTATATTAACGCCCACGGCACAGCCACCCTGCTCAACGACCGCGCCGAAACCCGCGCCATCAAAAACGTGTTCCACGTAAACGGCTATGATGCCTACCACATCCCCGTCTCCGCCACTAAATCCATGACCGGCCATCTTTTAGGAGCCGCCGGCGGTATCGAGGCGGTAGTATCCGTTCTGGCCATAAATAAAGGCGTCGTGCCGCCGACGATAAACCTCACCCACCCCGACCCCGAGTGCGACCTGGACTACGTGCCTAATAAGGCGCGCCCGGTCAAGGTCAAGACCGTCATGTCCAATTCCTTCGGCTTCGGCGGGCATAACTCGGTGCTCATCTTCCGCCAGTACTCTCCGTAGCTGTCCCCCTACCCCTCCTCATAGCTAACCTACCCGATATTCCTATTGACAAGCCTGTAGCCATAAGACATAATGACTATAATTGACTATACTAATAGCCAGTAGTCATTACTGATGGCCGTATTCGGCTATATAAGGCAGTGGAGGGAATATTTAACCAATGAACCCATGGGCTATAATACCGCTCATTAGCTTTTTTACCTATGCGGCCTTAACCGTATTAATCCTGCAGCAGGCTAGAAAACGGGTAAACAAGGTATTTGCCCTGCTTCTCGCCGCCTCCGCTGTCTGGAGTCTTACCTCTTTTATGCTGGTGCACAACCCCTCCTCCCCGCATATAGTCTTCTGGAACTCAATGGTCATCGTCACCATCCCCTGGGTAGCCGTTTGTTATTACCACTTCGTCAGGGCTTACAATAATAAACCGGGGGGAATAGGCTTATACATCGGCTATGCGCTGGTGCTGGCCGTGCTGGCATTCGGTCTCAGCGGTAATATCGTCAAGAGCGCCTATTTTGTCGACGGCTTTCTCTACCACGACATCGGCTCCTGGCCCTACATAATCGGTATTATCCTGGCCCCCTTCCTCATTGCCGCCATGATAATGCTGGTGCAAAGGTATCGTAACTCCACAGACCCCATAGACCGAAACCGAACCATGTATCTCATCGCCGGCTCGGGCATAGCCGTGGCGGTAACCTATATTAACCCCTTCACCGCGGCCCTGGCCGGCTTACCCACCGATCATCTGGGCAACCTGGCTAACGCCCTGATAATCGCCTACGCCATCCAGAGATACCAGCTGTTCAACATCAGGCTGGTGGCGCGGAGGGGGCTGACCTATTTACTGGTAATAGGCTGCCTGGTCGGCGTTTACGGCGGCGCCGTATTTGTGGGGCAAACAATCCTCGCCGACCAGCCAATTTACCTGACTATAGCCCTTGCTTCCGCTCTGGCGCTCCTGGTAGTGCTGCTGGCCAGGCCGCTAATGCATTTCGTTCAAGAACTGATAGACCGCATCTTCTATGGGGGAACCTACAGCTACCGCAAGTCGCTGCTCACCTTCAGCAAGAAGATGGGTAATATCATCAACCTGGACGAACTGGCCAGCGAAATGCTGCCCGCGGTAACCAAGGCGCTAAATATTACCCGGGCCAAACTGCTCTTCGAGGATGCCAACAGCGGCGATTTCACCACCCAGTTTATCTACCCCGAAGAGGAAGACGGGTCAGGCAAGGAACTCAGCTTCAATGTCGATAACCCCATAATCGCCTGGCTGGAGAAAGAGACCGAACCCCTCGACCTGGCGAAGATTGAAAGCATCCCCCAACTTAAAGGGTTGTGGCAGACGGAGAAGGAGAATCTGGACAAGTTAGACCTGGAAATCCTGTGCCCGATTAAGACCGCCGGCAGGCTTATCGGCATCCTGGCCCTGGGCAAAAAACAGCTGGGCAAACTCTACTCCCACGAGGACATAGATCTGGTGGTAGGTATGGCCAACCAGGCCAGCATACTGATTGAAAATGCCCGCCTCTACGCCCAGGCAACGATAAGGGCTAACACCGACGGGCTGACCAGCCTCTATAACCACCGCCACTTCCACGAACGCCTGGAGCAGGAAATCGCCCGCGGTTCCCGCTTCGGCAGCATGTTCTCCCTGATAATGCTGGACATAGACCTCTTCAAGGCTTACAACGATATCTACGGGCATCTGGCCGGGGACGAGGTGCTGCGCAAAATCGGCCGCTATATCGAGGGCTCAATCCGAAACATAGACCTCTCCTTCCGCTACGGCGGTGAGGAATTCGCCATCATCCTGCCCGAGACGCGGATAGACGCCGCGGCTAAGGTAGCCGAGCGCATCCGCAAAACGATAGAGTCGAAAACAAGCTCCCGCACCATGCCCATAACGGTCAGCATCGGCATCGCCAGCTGGCCCACCGACGGCGTGATGAAAGAGGAAATAATCGCCCGCGCCGATGCCGCCCTCTATCGGGCCAAACAGGCGGGCCGCAACCGCACCTGTCTATCCTCGGAGCTGGACAAGCCGGAAACGTCCAAAATCAGCGCCGAGCTCGAGACAAGGCCGAGGGCTTTAAGCATCATCTACGCCCTGGCGGCTACCGTTGACGCCAAAGACCACTATACCTACGGCCATTCCCGCAAGGTCAGCGACTACTCGGTAGCCATAGCCGAGGCGCTCGACCTGCCCCAGGACAGGATTGCCACCATTCGCGCCGCCAGCCTGCTCCACGATATCGGCAAGGTCGGCATCCCCGACTCCATACTCAGCAAGGAAGGTCCCCTGACCGATGAAGAATGGGAACCGGTGAAAACCCACCCCAAGCTCGGTGTTGAGATACTCAGGCATATTATCGACCTGGTCAACTGCCTCCCCGCCATACTTCACCACCACGAGCACTACGATGGCAAGGGCTACCCCTCCGGGCTAAAAGGTGACAGTATACCCCTGGAAGGCAGAATACTGGCCATAGCCGACGCCTACGACGCCATGACCTCCCCCCGCCCCTACCGCGAGCAGCTTTCATCCCAGAGCGCGCTCGAAGAGCTGAGGCGCTGTGCCGGAAGCCAGTTCGACCCCGAGCTGGTTGAGCTCTTCTGCACGCTTATGGAATCGGCCACATCAAGCCGCCTGGAAATAAAGTAGCCCCGCGGCTCATTCCCCTCTAAGCAGCCCTCAGGATTTAATCCTGTAGGGACAGGTTTTCTTAAGGCTGCAGCGTGCGCAGACCTCGGCCTGCGTCCATCGGGTCATCCTGGGGCCGATGCCGATAACCATGGAGGTCGACTTGCGGGGAACCAGCACTCCGGAAGAGGACAGACTGACGCCGATTTCCTTTGCCGGCACCAGTTCCAGCAGGTTCCACTGCTCGGTCATGGGGAAACCGGGCATACCCGGGTTAACCGGGCTGCTTATCTCATAGCCCCGCGCGGCAACCTCGGCGGCAACCAGTTCCAGGGCCTGGGGAATCAGCTTGTCCACGGCGGCGGTGCCGATGCCGTCCAGGGTCATCCCGCGCAGTGCCTTCCCACCCTTACTGTACTCGGTCACCCGCTTTTCCAGCCCGGGACCGATGGTGGCGATGAGGACGAGAAGCTCCTTAGCCTCGGGGAAGGTGGCGGGTAACAGCGGGGCGGCCATGGCTTTGCCCCCCTCCAGCTCTATACGGTCGGGGTGCATGGCGGTTATGGGGTAGTATTCGCAGGCGACGGCGGGCTTCAGGAGGCTTTCCTTGGCGACTTCAGCCAGCAACTCGGTGATTACCTTTTTTATCTCCGCTCTGACCCTGGCTCCACCCCCCAACCCCTGACGGCGCAGCACCTCATCGGTATACTCTAAATCCAGGGGAATATCGCGGATTACGGGCATATCCTTCTCCCTCGGGGTTCAGCTGCGGAAAGCCGCCAAAAGATGGGCCCCGAGACAAAGGGCTTTGCCCCGGGGTGCCACTCTTAATCGCTTTAGCGTCTATTTATAGACTTTACTGCCGTATTCCTTACCGAAATCGACCATCGCCTTGACGTTCTCCGCCTTGGCCCGGTCGAAGAAGGCGCCGTTGCTCACGATGTAGCCGCCGCCCTGGGCACAGTCGTCGATGAGTTTTTTAACGCTGTCCTTTACCTGCTGGGGTTCGCCCAGGACTAATAAATCGGATTGCACGTTGCCCGTCAGGCAGCCAACCTTACCCAGCGTTTTCTTGGCTCTAGCCATATCGCTATTGTCGATCATCCAGATAGTCTTACCTTTCGGTAAGTCCTGGAGAGTCTCCATACGCGTGTTCCAGCTACCCTCAACCGCCGGGAAGGGCACGCAGCCCTCGTTGATTAAGCCCATCATGACCTTCTTGAAGGTAGGCCAGTAGAACTTCTGGAACTGCTCGTCGGATAGGAAGCCATCGGCGCCCTTATGCAGGGGCATGAAGATGAAGGGCTTGCCGTTCATCTGGGCCGCGCCCACCCCCATCTTAATCATCAGCGGGGTTAGCCTGTCCATGGCTTCGAGGAGCTTATCGGGCTGGCGGTACATATCTATCATTATCCCCTTGGTGCCCCGCATGGTATCGCCGAGCACGTCGAAGGGTGCCTTGGTAAAGCCGCCGACAATATTGGGAAAGCCCATAGCGGTGGTTTCCATGTTCCAACCCATGACGGTCCCCACCCACTTCATAACCTCGTTGCCCGCCTCCATAAGTTTCTTAAAAGTTTCCTGGACGGGCGGCACGCCGAAGGGTATGAAGTTGTAGGCAACGCCGTACATTTCGAGGATGCCGGTAAAAGCCGGCAGCGCCTGGAAGGGACCCAGAGTGCCGAAGACGCGCGGCAGGTAGGTATGAAGAAAGTAACCGGTGGGGTCCTGAATCAGGTCGTCATATTCCTCCGGCTTCATGTATTCGCCTTCGTTAGCCTGGTATGACTGCTCAGGCGCCACCCCGTGGCCGGGCCAGGAATAGAGCTTGTAGTCCAATATTTCGAAGAACTTGCCCGGGCCGGGCATATCGGCGCCGATGTGACCGTCAGGCTGAAATTCGACGAGGAATTTCTTATAAGCCGCGTAGAGCTTGTCGTAGTCGTACATGGCGTCCTGAGGGGTTATGCCGCCATTATAAACGGGGAAAAAACTGGGGAAGATACAGACCGGCACCCTGTCCGGCGTTTTCTTCATCTGGACGGCGTCCTTCATGCGGGTGATATTATCCTTATACGCCTTCTCCGTAGCCGCGCTCTGGAATTTAAGGTCGTTGCCCTCGGGGTCTTTCGGCGTAAGCCACTTGCCAAACAGCGCTTCCTGCCTCTCGTCCGACGTCATATCTACCCATTCTTTAGCCATTTTTATTACCTCCTGACCTTCTCTACTAAGGGATTATCAACCAGCGCTTATCCATTTCTGGGCCAGGGAGACGCCCGCCATGGCATCCTTGCCGTAGGCGTCAGCGCCGGTATACTTCCTCACCTCTTCGCTCATCTGTCCGCCGCCAATCATAACCTTAACCTTATCCCTCAAACCAGCGCTCTTCATGGCTTCTATAGTCTGCTTCATTGAATCGAAAGCCAGGGTAAGAAAGCCGCTCAAGCCGACGACGGGAGCCCCCGTCTCCTTAATCTTGTCAACGAACTTCTGCACCGGTACATCGACGCCCAGGTCGTGCACCTCAAAGCCGTTAACATCGAGCATGAAGACGACGATATCCTTGCCGATGTCGTGGATATCGCCGGCAACCGTGCCGAAAACAATCTTACCCAACTTCTTGGGCCCCGCCTCTTTGGTCAGCTTGGGCTTAACCAGCTCGCTTACCGCCTTCAAGATTTCCCCGGAGTAAACCAGGTCGGGGATAAAATACTGGCTACTGGCAAAGCGACTGCCCACGATTTCCATACCGCCGCGGGCATCTTCCAGTATCTTCAAGGCATCATCCCCCTTCGCCAACCTCTCCTTAACAACCTTAAGAGCCTCTTGTTCTTTCAAATCAGCTAACAGGTTAACTAAATCTCCAGCCATTCTCTTTTTACCTCCTTAAAGACTTATTTTGGGCTCTTATGTCGCGAAATTTAAATACATTAACTCCATCGACACCTCCCTCAATCTAGCTGCTCCAGAGAAGTTATGTGCCCTGGCTGGACTAGCTCAGGACATCTAACGGTCTTCTGGGAACATATCCAATTTTATTTTCAACCTACCCGTGGCTAAACCAGCGTCCGGTAGAAAATTTCGCCCTTACTACCAAACCTTCACGGATATAACCTAGCCAAAAGATAACCATCCCCACCCCCAACACCGCGTATTAAAAAGTCGGGTCTAAAGCCCCAGATAGGCTTTCTTGACCATCTCCTCTTCGAGAAGATTTTGACAGTCTCCTTTGAGGACAATACGCCCGTTCTCCAGCACGTAGGCCCGGTCAGCTATCTCCAGGGTGCGTGGCACATTCTGTTCGATAAGCAGTATGGTCATCCCCTGCTCGCGCAGGTTCTTGATAACATCGAAAACCTCGGTCATCACTATCGGCGCCAGCCCGTATGAAGGCTCATCAAAGATGCATAGCTTCGGCATCGACATCACACCCCTCCCCATCGCAAGCATCTGCTGCTCGCCGCCGCTCAGGGTTCGGCCCAGCTGCCTCGCCCTCTCCTTCAATATGGGGAAAGACTCATAGACCTGCTCAAAGGTCTTGTTACGGCTCTTCCAGGCCCTGGAGCAATAAGCCCCCATCTCCAGGTTCTCATGCACCGACATGTCGGCAAAAAGCCTTCTCCCCTCGGGTACGTGAGATATGCCCATCTCCACGATTTTATGAGGCGGCAAGCCGTCTATCCTCTGGCCCATGAACTCTATAGTACCCGAAGCCGGTTGCAGCAGACCCGATATAGTATTAAGCAACGTAGTCTTGCCGGCACCATTAGCGCCGACCAGGGCTACTATCTCGGCCTCATCGATGGTCAGGGAAATATCCCACAAGGCCTGGACCTTGCCGTAAAATGTATCGACATTGCAAACTTCCAGCATAACCCTACTCTCCTAAGTATACCTCAATAACTTTCTTGCTGGTAGCAATTTCCTGGGGCGAGCCGTCGGCAATCTTCTCGCCGTGATGGAGGACCATAATTCGGTCGCAAACGCCCATAATTGCCTTCATAACATGCTCAATCATAAAAACGGTAATCCCTTTATCCCGAATCCTGTTTGCCAGTTCCATAGCCTCGGCGGTCTCGGTGGGCGTTAGTCCCGCCATCACCTCGTCAAGCAACAACATGTCCGCCTGGGTAGCTAAAGCCCGGGCTACCTCAACCCGCTTCTGGTTAGCCAGGGTCAAACCCCCGGCCGGGACATCTTTGGGTACCGAAAAGCCGACAAAATCCAATAACTCCTCGGCTTTCTTGGTAGCCTCTGCCGGCGACATACCCTTCGGCGTCCCGAACATCGCCCCCAATGCCACATTCTGTATAGCCGGCATATTGCCGAAAATCTTAACCTCCTGAAAGGTCCGGGCCATCCCCATCCGGCAGATTTTATACGGTTTCAAGCCGCTGATTTTCTTACCCTTAAATTTTATTACTCCTGACTTAGGGGTAAACGCCCCCGATATCAGGTTGAACAGCGTTGTTTTACCAGCTCCATTGGGGCCAATCAGGCCGAAAATCTCGCCCTTCTCCACATGGAAGTCGACGTTTGATACCGCGGCTAACCCCCCGAAATACTTTGTTACCTTTTCAGCCTCAAGTACTGGCATGTTGCCCTCCTATCAATCGCCTCCATCCCTTCTGTATCAGTCCGGTAAACCCCATAGGCATGAATAACATAGTGGCCACTAAGACCAAGCCGAAGATGAGCATGTAGTAATAGGGAAACTTGGTTAGCAACACTTCTTCCAGGTAGGCAAAAATAGTCGCGCCTACTACCGGACCATAGAACGGTCCCAGTCCACCAAAGACAGCCATTAAAACCGGCAGGAAGGAAAAGAGCGAATTAAAGGCGATGTACGGGTCAATATATGTCCATTTCGTGGCGATGATTGCTCCGGCTGCCCCCATGAAGACGGCGCTGATACCGAAGGTGATAACCTTCACCATAGTGACATTAACGCCGCTGTGCGCCGCCGCCGCCTCGTTCTCCCCGATACTCCGCAAGGCCAAGCCGAACTTAGAGCGCCGGATAAAATAGGCGGTAAGCATTAACACCACGAGAATACACAGCATGGTGTAAAAAATAACGTCGTTATCCACCAACATAACGTATCGACCGCGTGTATGGGTTACAGAATTCTCCCACCAGAGGAGAACCTGCTTGATAAACTCAACAAGTCCGAAAGTGAAGATAGCAAAATATATGCCTCTCAGCCTCAGCGTCAAAGCACCGATGAGAACAGCCAGCACGAAACTGAGGGCACCGGCAATAACTACTACCAGCAGCACGGGTAAGACCGCCCCCGTGTTCGGCAATAATATAGCCGAAGTATATATGCCGACCCCGAAGAAGGCTGCCGAAGCCAGAGACATGTAACCGCTAGGACCGGAAAAGATAACCCAACTCACCGTCAGGATGATATACATCAAGACGGCGATCATTAATATGGTCATATAAAGCGAGCCATAGAAGGGCAAAGTCGCCAATGCGACTAAGATTAAAAGCACTAACCCTGCTACCCAAAGCTTCCTAGACCTAAATGCGCTCATATCCATATCTCTACTTCCCAAAAATACCTTTCGGTCTTACCAGTAGCAACAGCACGAAAATGAAATAGTAGGCAGCCAGTGATAAGCTCGGCTCTATATAGGTTACTATGGTGCCGATGATACCCAGTGCAAAACCTCCGATAAAACTACCCGGGATACTGCCCAGACCGCCTAAGACGATAATTATGACGGCAATGATGGTATAGTTCATACCCATAGCCGGATTGAGGGGAATCCGCATGCTCATAAGTGTGCCGGCTAAACCGGCCAATACCGCCCCCAGCCCGAAGCATACAGCCAAGACCATGTTAATGTTTACCCCCATAAGGCTAGCCGTCGCCGGATCCTGGGCCGCCGCCCGGATGGCTTTACCCATGCGGGTACGGATTAAAAAGAGATAGAAGGCTACACCTAGGCCTACAGCAAAGCCCAGGATTACCAGGCGGTTGGCGGTAAATATAGCTCCACCGATATTGACCCCGAAATTTAAATAAGAGTATGCCTTTATGTTGGCACCCCACCCCAGTAAGGCTAAATTTTGAATGATGAAGAGGAGGCCAAAAGTGGCTAACAGAGACTTGGCCTCATAGGCATCCGGTGTTGGCGCCGAGATGCTGAGACGGGTGAACAGAGTCCTATGAAGTAGAAAACCGATTATGAATATAATCGGACCAACAATGACCAGGCTAAGTAAGGGGTTAATGCCGAATACGGTGTAAAGCGTGTAGGTGGCAAAAGCCCCGAGCATGATAAACTCGCCGTGAGCGATGTTCAGCACTCGGGCAACGCCGTACTGCAGGCTCAAGCCCATAGCAACCAGGGCATAGATAGCGCCCAGCAGCAAACCGCCAATAGATATGTCCAGGATGGTTACAATACTCTCAGGCATAACAACCACTTCCTAGCTTTAACAATTATGGGTGCAGGCTACCCCAGCGGCGCAGGATAAATCCCCTCGGGAAAAAATAACCACCTTCCCCGGGGGTTATCTCCACACACCTCTTAAGACAGCCTGCTCCCTACTTCCCTAAACTCCTAAACTCAAAATGTCTATGCTATTCAGTTGGCCAATCCGGCTTGGGATAGACCCAATCTGACGTAAGCGTCGTGGCCGGCCAGTCACCACCGCCTACGATTTCACAGACGCCATTCTGCCACTGACCAATCTCTCCGGGATGGGTTTCCTTAACCAAAAGTCCACCGCCATTCTCACCGAATATCTCGAAGTAGGTATCTCCCAGAATGGTATCGAAGTGTTGCGTAGCTATGTAATCCCTTAGCGTATCTTGGTCAAGGGTTCCGGTTGCCTCAAGAGCCTCCTGCCAGATTTGCACCACAGGAGCGTAGAATGGATGCCCCCAGTAATCCAGCATAGCCGGGCCAACAATAGCCTCGAGGCTATTATATAATGCCTCAAAGTCGGAGCTCGTTTCCCT
>CAYQPY010000019.1:0-12577 GCA_964419705.1 uncultured Dehalococcoidales bacterium | reverse complement strand
CCGAGTTCTGGATTGACCTTAAAGGGCAGAAGGTCTATATCCGCTATTTCCCGGTTAAAGACAAGGCGGGCAACTATGCCGGCATCGTCGAGGTCAGCCAGGACATCACCGAGATTCAGAAGATAAAGGGACAGAAGAGATTATTGGGGTGAGCCCCTCCCCCTCCGCCCCGTCTCCCTCAGGAACAGGGTGGGGATTATGGTGGCGGCGATAAGCAGCGCAAGGACCAGGAAGCCGACGGTGTAGGCTCCCGATGTGCCCGCGGACACGATGGGCGATATCACCAAGAGCGGTATAATAACGCCCCCGATAGAATGTGCCGATATCATTAGTCCGGTGGTGCCGCCCACGTGTTCGTGGCCGATTTCGGGCAGCTCCAGCGGCATGGTCAATATCACCGGCGGCAGGGTGCCCACGCCCAAGCCCCCCACGAAGACCAGCACCCAGGTCGCCACACTGGGGGCCAGCTGCCAGGCAAAGAAGAGGCTTACCGGGATAGTCACGGCGGCGGCGTAGATAAAGGGCTTTCTCAGCCCCAGCCTGTCGGAGAGGGCGGGCACCAGCAGGTTGCCCAGAATAGCGGCACCGGTGAGCATGGCGGTGATGGCCCCGGCCGTGGCCGGGCTGATATGATGAATTAGCTCCAGCGCTTCGGGGAAGTTCCCCGAAAACGCGGTGAACATCCCCATATACAGGAAATAGACCACGCAGACCAGCAAGATGTTGCGGCTCTGCAGCCCCCTTTTGATGCCCGAAATCATGGGCGGCATCTTTATCTCGACCCCCTTGGGGGCGTTTCTGGCCAGCAAAGCCCACAAGAGAGCGGCAACCAGCGTGATTATGCCGACAACAGTAAAAGCCGTCTGCCAGTCTTTGAAGAGGGGGGCGGTAAACAGCCCCAGAGTCAGCCCGAGGCCGATAGACATCGTATAGATACCGGCGGCGAACCCGGCTTGCTTGGGCGGGAACCAGATAGCCACCAGCTTGGGCAGGTTGGACATCGACCCGTAGGCGGCCATGCCCACCAGGCACATCATGATAAACATGACCTCGAAGTTGGGGGCGAAGGCCCGGGCCAGTCCCCCCACCCCGCCCAGAAAGGCGGCTATGGCTACCACCCGCCTGATGCCGAAGCGGTCGGCGGCGGCGCCCGCGGTGACGGCGCACCAGATGCCCATCATGACGGGCGCGGTAAATATCAGGGTGTACTGCAAGTGGCTTAAGCCCAGGTCGGCAGTGAGACGGGAAGCCAGCGACGGTATCAAAAACCAGGACCAGTAGAGGCATAACAGCGTTAGCCAGGCTACGCCCAGGATAACCCAACGGTATCGGGGGTATCTTTCCGTTTCGGTGTTCAAGCCCACGTGTTCGTTTCTAGTTAACCAAAAGGGAGCCGTGGTTAAGGTTGTATTAAAGTTGAGGATATAGCAAAGCGGGGATGGCTGTCAATTTTCAGGGTGTTTTTTTAGCGCGACAGGCTCGGCGTGTTTAATGTATAGCCCTCCCCGCCCTCGGCAAAGACATCCTTGAGCTTCAGCGTCCGCCCCGTCTGGATGGCGGTAAAGCCGTCCATCATATCCAGCTGCCGCCCCGTCTCCCTCAGGAACAGGGTGGGTATTATGGCGGCGGTGGGGGGCTCTACCTCCCGCTCGTCGATGCCGCGGGCAAAGCGTTGTAGAACCTCACCAGACGCACCAAAATGGCTTTTCAGGGCTTTGGGGGGCATGGCGGATAGTTTGGCCTATGGTGTCTATTCCCAGGCTCTTTAATTTCGGCTCTGTTTTGGGGCCTATTCCCGCGGCGCGCTATTACTCACCCCTTGAGATAAAGTCTTTAACCCGCCGCTCGAAGACAGGCCGTTTCAGCAGCACTCGGCGCTGGCACCCCAGGCACTTGATGCCGATATCCGCCCCCAGCCTCACCACCCGCCACTGGTCGCTGCCGCAGGGGTGTTTCTTCTTGAGGCGTACGATATCGCCCAGATTTATCTCCATAACCATGGCTGACTCCGTTGCTAAGGTTGTGGTTTTATTTCTTCCGCTTGGTGGCGAGGTGTTTAATCTCGTCCCTCATTGACAGGGCGACCTGGCGGGCGGCCTGGGCGAAGTCCCGCCTCTTGGAGGCGTAGATAATCTGCCGCGACGAGGTGAATATCGCCCCCCGCCCCCAGGCATCGACCCCGTTACGTACAGCTGCGGTCAAATCTCCCCCCTGGGCGCCGATACCGGGTACGAGCAGCAGCATCTTGGGGTGATGGCGCCTTATCAATTTCAACTCTTCGGGATAGGTGGCGCCCACCACCAGCCCGATATTACTGCCCTTGCCCTTTTTGTTCCACTGGGCGGCTTTGAGGGCGACTATCTCGAAGAGGGGCACCTGCTTGCCGTCCAGGATAAAGGGCAGGCTCTGGAAGTCGGCGGCGCCGGGGTTCGAGGTGCGGCAGAGGATAAACACTCCCTTCTCCCAGTAGTCGATAAAGGGCTCAATGGAGTCGAAGCCCATGTAGGGGCTTACGGTGACGGCGTCGAAGCCGTGGATGGAAAACATGGCTTTGGCGTAGGCTTTGGCGGTGTTGCCGACATCGCCCCGCTTGCAATCGCCGATTATGGGGATATTTTTGGGTATGGCCTTGATGGTTCGCTTCAGGCTCTCCATCCCCTTGTATAGCGCCTCGTAGAAGGCGAGATTGAGCTTGTAGGCGCAGACCAGGTCGGATGTAGCCTCGATAATGGCCTTGTTGAATTTGGAGACGGCCATCCCCTCCCTCATCAGCTCCGGGTCGGGGTCGAGCCCGATGCAGAGCAGGCTCTGGTTCATCTTCATGGCGTTCTTTAGCTTCTCGTTGAAATTCACCGCTTTACCCCCTGCGTTGATAATACCAACCAAGGGCGTCTGGGTCAAGAGTCGGATTGTGGCTCTCTTAGCGGCAGTGATATAATTAGCACCAATGGACTACCAGCAGGCTATAGACTACATCAACAGCTATACCGACTACGAAAAGATAGGCATGCCCCACGACCCCGCCTTCTATGACCTGCGTCGTGTCGACGAGCTTTTGTCCACCTTAAGCGACCCCCACCAGAAAGCCGGCTCGGTGCATATCACCGGCACCAACGGCAAGGGCAGCGTGGCTATCATGATAGCGGCGGCGCTCACCGCCTCAGGCTATAGCACCGGTCTTTATACCTCCCCCCACCTCCACAGCTGGCGGGAGCGCATCCGGATTGACGGCGAGCTAATCTCCGAAGCCGAGTTGGCCAAGCTGGTCACCGGGCTTAAGCCCTACGTGGAGGCGGTCAACGAGCGGGCTAACTACGGGCAGCTCACCACCTTCGAGTTTCTCACCGCCATGGCTTTCGCCTACTTCGGGCAAAAAGGGGTGAAATTCCAGGTGCTGGAGGTGGGGATGGGGGGCAAATTCGACGCCACCAGCGTCATCACCCCCCTGGTGGCTGTTATCACCACCATCGGGCTCGACCACACCGATGTCCTGGGCAGCACTATTGCTGAAATCGCCGCCGAAAAGTGCGGCATCATCAAACGCGAAAGCACGGGAGTGATTTCCCCCCAGCCTGCCAAGAATGGTGGCATCATCAAACCCGAGAGCACGGTGGTCATTTCCCCCCAGCCCCCCGAAGCGGCTGAGGTTATCAAACAGACCTGCGCCGAGCGCGGGGCAAAACTATTGGTCGTGGGCAAAGACGTCGGTTGGCGGAGCCTCGGTTCCGATTTAGACGGGCAGCGCCTACGGGTGGAGGGCAGAAAGGGCGAATATGAGCTTTTCTTGCCCATTCTCGGCGAGCACCAGTTGCAAAATGCCGCCACCGCCGTCGCCGCCCTGGAGGTCTTATCCGAAAAGGGCTTTGGGATTACTGTAAAGGGCATTGCAAAAGGTTTCGCACAGGTCGAATGGCCCGGACGCTTTCAGGTTTTGCGCCGAAATCCCCCCGTGGTCGTCGACGGCGCCCATAATATCGACGCCGCCCGTAGCCTGAAGAAGGCTCTTAAAGAATACTTCGACTTCGAGCGGGCCATACTGGTCATGGGGGCGTCGGACGATAAGAATATCAAAGGCGTTGTCGCCGAGCTGGCGCCGCTTTTCGATAGGGTCATTGTCACTCGTTCCCGCCACCCCCGGGCGATGGCTCCCGCCCCCCTGGCCGCCGAGTTCGCCCGCCACGGCCTGAAAGCCCGCATCGCCGAGGACGTCCCCGCAGCGCTCTCCCTGGCGCTCTCTATGGCCGGGGAAAAGGAGCTGGTCTGCCTGGCAGGCTCGCTCTTTATCGTCGGCGAGGCGCTGGCGGCGGCTAAGCTTTCGCTGACCGGCTAAAAATTTTGCCTTAATATGCCCGTTTAGGCTAAAATAACTAAGAAATACACCATGAGGTTAATATATGCCTACCTATGAGTACGAGTGTGATGCCTGCCATCACCGCTTTGAGAAGAAGCAGAGTTTCGACGCCAAGCCCATAGCCAAGTGCCCCCGGTGCGGGGGCAAGCCGCGCCGCGTCATCCGCTCCGCGCCGGTTATCTTCAAGGGGAGTGGTTTCTATATCACCGACAGCCGCAAAAAACCCCCCGATATGGGCAAGGGTAGCGGGGAATCGGGCGACGGGGGCAAGGAAAAGGGCAAGAAGGACAAGGATAGGTGAAAGCCCTGCTGCAAAGGGTCACCAGCGCCTCGGTTAGCATTGAGGGGGAGGTGGTGGGCAGCATCGGGCGGGGGCTGGTGGTCTTTGTCGGCGTCGCTGAGGGCGACGGCCCCAAGGACGCTGATTACCTGACGCAAAAGCTGGTCAACCTGCGCATCTTTGCCGACGAAGCCGAAAGGTTCAACCTCTCCGCATTGGATATCAAGGCCGAGCTGTTGCTGGTGAGCCAGTTCACCCTGCTTGCCGACGCCAGGAAGGGGCGCCGCCCCAGCTTCACCGAAGCCGCCCCGCCCCAACAAGCGGAAGAATTGTTCGAGCACTTCGTCAATGAGGCTAAAGCCAGCGGGCTAAAGGTGCAAACCGGCCGTTTCCAGCGGTATATGCAGGTAGAAATCCATAACGACGGCCCGGTGACCATCATGCTCGACAGCCGCGACCGGTGCTAGGGTAGTTTGGGGCTAATAGTTTAAGGGGCTATTGCTCTCGCTTGAGGGCGACGCTGCTCTTGGCCAGCCTTATCGTCGTTCCCGATTCCACCTTGATGACGATGCTATCCTCGCTGACGTTTTCAATCACGCCGTAGATGCCGCCCGCCGTAATCACCCTATCTCCCTTCCTCAGTTCCTCCATCATCTGCTGGTGCTCTTTCTGTCTCTTGCGCTGGGGACGAATCATGAGGAAGTAGAACATGGCGAAAATCAGCACCAGGAAGACAATCATGTAGATGGTGCTGGTGGAGTCTGTTTCGCCTTCGGCGGTGGTACAGCCGCCCAGCAGCGCCATGGTGGCGAGCACGGCGATAATCAGCACTAAGCCCATTATTTTAGACAGCTTCATTTTGCCTCCTAATTATTGTTTAACCTTCCACTATGCCCTGGAGTGACCAAGGGCTCGTTTTCTCGACTTTTACCTTTATCAGTTTTCCCCGACAGTCACGGCTGTCGTTAAAGAATACCAGTTTATCGCTCCGCGTGCGCCCCCACCACCTTCCCTTCTTTTCCCCTTCCACCAGCACCTCCACCGTCTGGCCCTTGAGGCGGGCGTTAATGGCGGTGGCGATTTCCTCCTGTAGACGCCCGATGTGCTCTACGCGCCGCTTCTTTTCGGCGGGGGGAATATTGTCGGCCATTTTCCTGGCGGCGAAGGTCCCCGGTCGCGGCGAGTAAGCGGCTATATGGACTGTATCAAAATTTAGCTCGGATAGCAAGTCGACCGTCTCCTTAAACTGCGCTTCCGTCTCCGAGGGAAAGCCGAGCAGGATATCGGTGCTCAAAGCAACAGCGGGTATCTTAGCCCTTATCTGGCTAACCAGCTTACGATAGTGCTCGGCGCTGTAGCCCCGCTTCATCGCCTTTAGAATGTCGTTGCTCCCCGACTGGACGGGCAGGGTAAGCTGCTCGCAGACCTTGTCCAGAGACGCCACCGCCTCCACCAGCCTGTGGCTCATGTCCTTGGGGTGGTTGGTCAGGAAACGTATCCGCCAGAGCCCCCCGATATCATTGAGCTCGCCGAGCAGGTCGGCCAGGTCGGGCCTGCCGTGCTTACCGGGCAGGTCGTGCCCGTAGGAGTCTACGTTCTGCCCCAGCAGGGTGACCTCTCTTGCCCCCCGCCCCACCAGCTCCCTCACCTCGGCCACGATTTCGGCTATCGTTCGGCTCTTTTCCCTTCCCCGACGGTAGGGGACGATACAATAGGTGCAAAAATTATCGCACCCTTGGATAATGGGCACGTAGGCGGCGACATTCGGCTTTTCGGGGAGCACCGCCCCCTGGGGGCTTTCCAGCCACGGGGGGTATTCTCCGGGCCTGAAGAAGTAATCGACCTGGGGGAAACGTTTTCCCAGGCTTTTCGTGTCAGCGTTGACCAGGCAACCGGTAACGGCCAGAATCATATCGGGGCGCGCTTTCCTCAACGCCTTGAGGTTATCGAGCTTATTGACCACGCGGTCCTCGGCGCTCTGACGCACCACGCAGCTGTTGAGCACCACCAGCTCGGCCTCGTTGGCGCTGGCGGGTTCATAGCCCAGCCGCTCGAAATAGCTGCCCAGACGTTCCGATTCGGCCTTGTTCATCTGGCAGCCGATGGTCCATATATGATATTTAGGCATGGTTCTGCTCAACTAATTCAGGGGATATAGTATTAATATGACGGTAGGTGTCAGGGTGACTATTGAGGTTGGATTATTCATTTTTTTATCGGTGGCGGAGGGGGAGGGATTCGAACCCTCGACCCCGAGTTACCAGGGTAAGCGCTTAGCAGGCGCCCGCACTAGGCCACTATGCGACCCCTCCGACTAAAGAAGACGCTCTTTTACGATTTTACTATATCATACCCCCCCGCTTGGCTCAATTTCCGCTTGATTTCGGGCAAAGCCTCCCGGGCGGCAATCTCCCCCTGCTCGATGCACTCGCGGGCGCGGTGGAAGTCGGCGGGGTTGATGTGGATGGTATCGGGGTTGATGGTGATATCGGCGCCCTCGGTGGAGGTTTTGGCGATGATATAGGTGCCGATGTAGAGGGATTGCAGGATAACGTTAAAGATATTGGGCTCCTTCTGGCTCGGCTTCTTCCCTTTTTTGACCTGACGGAGTCTATCGCCCACGTCGGGCATGACGTTGACGGCGATGGTAAAGTCGGCGCCCATATCTTTGAGCACGCTCACCGGCACCGGGTTCACCAGGCCCCCGTCCACCAGGTAGCGGTCGTGCCACTTAGCTACGGTGAATATCCCCGGTATGGAGATGCTGGCCCTTACCCCCTCCAGCACCGAGCCCTGGTCAATGACCACCTCCTCGCCGGTGACAATATCGGTAGCCACCAGCGCCAGCGGTATGGGCAGTTCGTCGAATTTAACATCGTTGCCCATCATCTTTTGCAGCATGTTGATGACCGCCTTGCCCCCGAAGAGCCCCGACCGGGGCAGGGTCAGGTCGGCCAGCGAGAGCATCTTCATCAGGTTTATCTTTTCGGCCATCTCCCGCATCACGCTGCAGTCTTTTCCCCGGGCGAAAAAGGCGCCCACCAGCCCCCCGAAGCTGGTGCCGGCAATCATGTCGATGGGAATTTTTTCCCTCTCCAGGACCTCCAGCACCCCGATATGGGCCAGTCCCCGCGCCGCCCCGCCCCCCAGCGCCAGTCCCACCTTTATCTTTTTCATAGAGCTATATTCTACCATAAAAGCGGGTTATTGAGCCCTTGACCCCGCTGTGCTAATATGGGCTTAAAGCCGTGGAGATAAACATTCTGGTCGACGAGGGTGTAGAGGCAGACCTTGATAGGGGCTGGCTCGAAGCTGTCGCCCGCAAGTTGCTGACGGCGGAGAATATCGGCGCCAAAGCGGAAGTGGGCCTGGTCATCTCTACGGGGGAAAGGGTGCAAGAGCTCAACCGCGACTACCGGGGCCAGGACGAGCCCACCGATGTCCTCGCCTTCTCCGCCCGCGATGAAGCCGACGGCCTGCCCCCCTTTATCCCGCCCCCCGACGGCGTTCTCCACCTGGGCGAGGTGATAATCTCCTATCCCCAGGCGCTAATACAGGCTGAGGAGCACGGACACCCCATCAAAAAGGAGCTTTCCATCCTGCTCATTCACGGCCTGCTCCACCTGCTGGGCTACGACCACGAAGAGAGCGAAGCCGAGCGCAAGATGCAGGCCAGGGAAAAGGAGCTCCTGAGTCTTATCGAAGGAGGCAGCCAATGAGAGTACTGGGCATTTCGGGCAGTCCGCGACGCGGCGGCAACACCGACCTCCTGCTGGCTGAAGTCATGAAGGGCGCCGAACACAAAAGCGCCGAGACCAAGACACTTGTCCTCAACGACCTCAAGATTACCCCCTGCCAGCACTGCGACGCCTGTTTCGAGGCGGGCGTCTGTAAGGTAAAGGACGATATGCAGATGGTCTATAAAGAGATGGAGAAAGCCGACCGCATCGTGCTGGCTTCCCCGGTGCACTTTCTGGGGCTGACCGCCCAGATGAAGGCCATGATTGACCGCGGCCAGGCGCTCTGGGCGCGAAAGTACGTGCTGGAAAAACCCCCGCTGGGCGACAAGCGAGAGCGTAAGGGGCTATTCATCGCCGTGGGCGGCATGAAGCTGGCTCACCTCTTCGAGCCCTCGCTGGCGACGGTCAAGGCCTTCTTCACCGTCATTGATGTCGACTACGCCGGCGATTTGCTCTTCCCCGGCATCGACGAAAAAGGCGCTATCAAAAAGCACCCCACCGCCCTTAAAGATGCCTTCGCCGCCGGCCAGAAGCTGGTTGAAGCATAGGCCGAATGCTTGGTAATTCGCTGATATACAGCCCTTGCCTTTAGCGCTATAATTACAGGGGGCCATTAACCGTGAATGATGCTCTCAGACTGCGTAGCATAGAATACCTCCTGGGCACATTGCTATCGCTTGTCGTAGCGGATGGTATCATAAGCCAATTCCTGATAAAAAGCGGAATAGGCCAGGAAGGGAACCCATTCCTAAGGACAATAGTTACCGAGGGCAATTTCCTAATCATCAAAATGTGCGGCGCTGTCGTTTGTGTATTAATACTCTGGAACATGGCAAGGAGAGTACCCAGGCTTGTATTCATAGTCAGTGTGAGCCTTGTTGCTGTATATACTGCCATCTTGTTCTGGAATCTAGCCGTGTTCTTTATTTTCGGGATTTAGCCAGAGTTGGCCAATCCAGGCTTCGAAAGTCAGCGACTTACTTCTTTACCACCAGCTTGGCCACCGCCCTTAAAGATGCTTTCGCCGCCGGCCAGAAGCTGGTTACGCAATGAGGCAATCAGTGAACGGGGTCTGAAGGAAGTGCGACTATATATTGTGGAGTTTAATCTAAAAACAAAATCCCCAGTGACAGTGGAGAATGGTGATGTAATAGCTGATAAAGGGTACCCCACTGTCACTGTAAGAAACGTAGAGGCTGATTCGCATGAAGATGCTATGAATAAAGCCAGGCCTAAGGCAGACGCATTTCTAAATGAGCTGAGCTTGCGATACGAAATGAACCTTGAGATTGGGAACGGCTGTACAATAGGACTGCAAAAATCTCCTACGACGCGACATATTAAGAAATATACAATCAAAGTAAAAACTCTGGGGGGACATCGCAAAAAGATTCCCCGTGTGTTAAAGGAAGTTGAAATAAAACCATCAGATGCCAAAGTCTATTATAGAAAAGCAGCAATTTCTCAAGATAGCTTCGATAAATTCCGCAATCTCTACCTCGCAATTGAGAACGTGTCAAGCAAGATAGCATTAGCAAAGGGTGCATACTTTCGTTACGAGTTGGAATCATTACAGTTTGCACTCCAAGAATGTTTTTCCTCAAATGAGCAGCTATTGAAGGATAATAGCCACGCACGTGGTTTTGAGAACACTGGAGACATTTTTCTGGACGTGGCGCGTTTCCTCTACAAGACTAATAGGGTTCAGTTAAGTCATTCAAAAGCGGGTGAAGATAAGAAAGTTCCTTTTAATCCTGACGATGAGTGGAGAGTACAAGTGTCTCTGCACCTAGCGGAGCTTGTTGCCAAATCGCTCCTATCGTACGAAGATGCGCATCTGTTAACCCCGAAGTAGGAGGACAATCATGGATACCGCTGCCGCCGTCAACAAGAGAAAGAGCACGCGGGCTTTTAAGCCCGACCCCGTGCCCCGGAAGATTCTTAGAGAGATAATGGAGCTGGCGCTGCGGGCGCCTTCCTGGGCCAACACGCAGCCCTGGGAGTTCGCCATCGCATCCGGGGCCAAGCTGGAAGAGATAAAACAAAGCCTCGTCGCCAAAATAGACGAAGAACCCAACCTCGATATCGCCCGCCCCTGGGGCTTCCCCGAACCCTATGGCAGCCGCATCGGTCGGCTAATGGGCACCGAGCAGAAAATCAAGGGAATAGAGCGGGAAGACCGGGAGGGGAGGGGCTGGTGGCGGCTGCAGGGTCTAAAGAACTACGGCGCTCCCTGTGTCATCTATATCTGCATCGACCGCGCCTTCTACTTTCAGGAAGAAATCAACGCCTGGCTGCTCTTCGATTGCGGTCTGGTCGCCGAGAACATCATGCTCCTGGCTACCGACTACGGGCTGGGCAGCGTGGCTCAGGCGCAGGCGGTCAACTACCCCGATGTCCTGCGGAAGGCGCTGGGCATTCCCGACTCAAAGCTCCTCGTGCTGGGCATCGCCATCGGCTATCCCGACGAAGAAGACCCCATAAACCATTTCCGCACGGAAAGAGAGACTTTGGATAGTATCTCTAAGTGGTTTGGGTTCGAGTAGGGCTGAATAAAGACGGCATAACGACTAATGGCAAGGGTGTGGGATTCAAGAATGGATAAGGGAAATCGTCCATACGGCATAGATCGTGATTGGGATTCCGCATATTTGTGCAAGAAATGTGGCGAGCTACTTTACTATGACATAGAGAACAAGGAGCCCCGAAAAGATCACTGTTTTAACCCTAAATGCCAAGATTACCCAAAAGGTTTTGAGATTTACGGCACAGAAGAAGCAGATTTAGAGTTACTTAATAGCCAGTTCGCAACTATAGAAAAAACCCTTGGCCAAATCATAAGTACTTGTGATTACGGATTTCTAGCGGAGATTCTATTAGAAAGACGCAGGCGTATTGTTCAAAAGCTTTTCACCTCTCGAGCTATGCATATAGATGATTTTTTACTCTCAAATGAAATCCTTTTGTTCATTCAAAAATACAAATCACTTGGAATAAGAAGAAATCCGTTCACTATTAGAGCAATTTTGCAGTTATTTAAAGAGTACGCGGAGAAATTGAAATTGATAGAAGATCTGAAGGAAGGCAGATATCTGTTAACCAGAAAACCGGTGAAAAATAAAATTTACCGATTGAAATACTACGACGTTATTGAAGAAATATGGGCTAGTTATGGTTTAGTAAATTTACAGTCAAGCCAAGATGTAAACGCGTTTCGATACCATGAAGTGATACAAAAACTCGTGGATACGAAGGATTTAGAAATTAGCGCAGATTATGCCCCATATTTTGACCGTCTGTGGCCTTTTGCTATTAGTTTTCAATACCTAGTCAAAAGAAACTATGCATCATCGTTGAGATATCAGTATTCAGTAACTCCTACTGATTTAGCTAATATATTGAGCATTATAGCAAGCCTTAAGGATGATACTCTGATCAATGTACCGATTATAAATCTCTTAAAACACTTCATTATACAACCTTTAAGAGCTAGAAGCTTCACTGAATTTATAGGTATGCTATCAGGTGACGGTGATAAAATCCCTATTATTTTCAAAACAAACGGAAATGTCATCATAGACAGACGGACTTTATTACTATTTTTTCTTCTAATGCATAGCCAGCGCCTGCCATCAGATTATGAGTCAAGCGGTCAACAAAGAATGTCTGAACATAAGCAAGAGGCTGGTGGCGAATATGAGGAACTCTTCAAGGATAGACTCGAAAAATTAGGTTATCGATGTCTGCCGGTATCAACAAACATCGGCAGAAGAAATTACGACGTAATAGCAGTTTCTGAGTCTAAACAAGAGATATTACTCATAGAAACTAAATTCAAAGACCCGTCCCCATCGTCATTTTCTGAGAAAACTCTTATTGAACAAGAGTTGATTTACGAAGAATATGGTCTGCTGCCACAGGTAATGAAGCATCAAGAAAGATACGACTTGCTAATTAAGAAAGGGGAGTTATTCCAGAAGAAACTAGGATTAGAAAAGAATATCCGAAATTATTCCGTGAAAGTATACTTTGTCACTAAATATACTCCCTTAATCAGCCACTATGCGGATGTGCTTGTTGTTTCTGAGAAAGAGTTTATGGAAAAAGAGTTAGTAGGTATTACCAATCACTCCAAAGCCAAATCGTAAATCCGCCAGGTCTTGTAGCGCTTGGCCCCCATGAACTCGGAAGGGCGCAGGATAAGGT
>CAYQPY010000018.1:11363-12579 GCA_964419705.1 uncultured Dehalococcoidales bacterium | reverse complement strand
TCGGCGCCATCTACGACTGGAGCCGCGAGGTCATCACCTGCCTGCCCGACTACTACAAATGGACGCAGTGGTTCTTCCTGAAGCTATACGAGCACGGGCTGGCTTACCGTGGCCAGGCTCAGGTCAACTGGTGCCCCCAGTGCCAGACGGTGCTGGCTAACGAGCAGGTGCTGGACAGCGCCTGCGAGCGCTGCGGGACAGCGGTGGTAAAGAAAGACCTGGAGCAGTGGTTCTTCCGCATCACCAAATACGCCGACGAGCTTATGGAGTTCGACGGCATCGACTGGCCGGAAAGAATTAAGATAATGCAGCGCAACTGGGTGGGCAAGAGCAGCGGCACCGAGATATCCTTCGCTTTAGACCACCCCGCCGCCACCGAAAAAGAGATACGGGTCTTTACCACCCGCCCCGACACCACCTTCGGCGTCACCTTCATGGTCTTAGCCCCCGAGCACCCGCTGGTGGCTAAGCTGACCTCGCCCGATAAAAAGGCCGAGGTCGAAGCCTATATCGCCAAGACCCGCCGCCAGACCGAGATTGAAAGGCTCTCCACCGAGAGGGAAAAGGACGGCGTCTTCATCGGCGCTTACTGTGTAAATCGACTTAACGGCGAAAAGGTGCCCATCTGGATTGCCGACTATGTGCTATTGGGCTACGGCACGGGGGCGGTGATGGGGGTGCCTGCCCACGACGAGCGCGACTTCGCCTTCGCTAAAAAGTACAACCTCCCCATCAGGGTGGTGGTGGCGCCCCCCGACTGGGACGGCCAGAAGCTCGAAGAAGCCTATATCGAAGCCGGCACTATGGTCAATTCGGGGCAGTTCGACGGCCAGCCCAGCGAAAAGGGCATCGATTCTATCACCGATTTTATGGAGGAGAAGGGGTGGGGCCAGCGCGCGGTGAGCTACCGTCTCCGCGATTGGCTCATCTCCCGCCAGCGCTACTGGGGCGCGCCCATCCCCATGATTCACTGCCAGAAGTGCGGCGTCGTCCCCGTCCCCGAAAAAGACCTTCCCGTCCTCCTCCCCGAAGACGCCGAGTTCAAGCCCACGGGCGAATCACCGCTCAACTACAACGATAAATTCGTCAACACCAAGTGCCCCAAGTGCGGCTCTCCAGCCAAGCGCGAGACGGACACCATGGACACCTTTATGTGCTCGTCGTGGTATTTCCTGCGCTATACCAGCCCCCACGACGAAAAAGCCGCCTTCGACAA
>CAYQPY010000018.1:0-11353 GCA_964419705.1 uncultured Dehalococcoidales bacterium | reverse complement strand
ATTATGATATAGGGGCTTTCGACCCGGTATAGGTATTGTACTGGCTGCCCGTAGACCTCTACACGGGCGGCGCCGAGCACGCCGTGATGCACCTGTTTTACGCCCGCTTCTTCACCAAGGCGCTACGGGATATGAAACTTATCAGCTTCGGTGAGCCCTTTACCCGCTTATTCAACCAGGGCATTATCATCGCCGAGAAGCAGAAGATGAGCAAATCGCGGGGCAACGTCATCACCCCCGACGAGTATGTCTCCGAGCTGGGCGCCGACGCGGTGCGCGCCTACCTCATGTTCGTTGCCCCCTGGGAGCAGGGTGGGGAGTGGAACGACAGCGGCATCAGCGGCGTCAGCCGCTGGCTCAAGCGGCTCTGGAACCTGGTCGCCGGGGGCTATAGTCAGGATGCCAAAGCCACACTTAAGGATGAAGAACGCGCGCTATCCCGCCTCACCCACCAGACCATCCGCAAGGTGACCCAGGACCTGGAAAAGCTGCGCCTCAACACCATGATTGCGGCGCTTATGGAGTTCGTTAACTATCTGGTGAGAGTAAAGGAAGCAGGCTCGGTTACTCCTTCCGCTTGGGAAGAAGCCGTGAAAACCCTTATGCTGCTTTTAGCCCCCACCGCCCCCCACCTCGCCGAGGAGCTTTGGCAACAGACCGGGCGCGAATACAGCATCCATAACCAGGCCTGGCCCAAATGGGACGAAGCCCTGGCCAGAGACGAAGAAATCACGCTGGTCGTCCAGGTCAACGGCAAATTGAGAGACCGGATTGCCGTGCCCGTTTCCATTACCGAGGACGAAGCTAAGAATAAGGCGCTGGGGTCGCCGCGCGTCAAAGCCCACACCGAGGGCAAGAAGATAATCAAGACGATATATGTGCCGGGCAGGCTAGTCAACGTCGTCGTCAGGTGAAAAAACCATGAAAATAGCTTTCATCGGCGGGGGGAATATGGGGGAAGCCATGCTGGCGGCGGTGCTGACCAGAGCCCTGGCTCAGCCGGAGTCTATCTCGGTAAGCGACGTTAGCCAACCCCGCCTCGACTATCTCAAAAAGACATACGCTGTAACAGCAACCTCCGATAACGTTGGAGCCGTCTCCGGCAAGGATATAATCATTCTGGCGGTCAAGCCCCAGAACCTCGCCGAACTATTGGCTGAACTTAAGGGCAGGATTGAATCCAACCAGCTCATTCTTTCCATCATTGCCGGCGCTAAAATAAGCACTATCTTTTTGGGCTTAGACCATAGCGCCGTCGCCCGCGCTATGCCCAACACCCCCGCCCAAATCGGGGAGGGGATGAGCGTCTGGACGGCAACCTCCGATGTAACCACCGGGCAGAGGGAGGCGGCTAAGTCAATCCTGGGCGCTATGGGCAGAGAGCTTTACGTCGCCGACGAGGCTTATCTCGATATGTCCACGGCCGTCAGCGGCAGCGGCCCCGCCTATTTCTTTCTGATGGTCGAGGCGCTGGTTGACGCCGCTATCGAAATCGGCCTTACCCGCGATACGGCCCAGGAATTAGTGCTGCAGACCATGCTCGGCTCGGCTAAGTTTATACAATCTTCAGGCGAAGCCCCCGCCTCCTTACGCAAAAAGGTCACCTCCCCCGGTGGCACCACCGCCGCCGCGCTGGCGCAATTTGAAAAAGGCGGCTTCGGTGAGCTGGTCAGGCGGGCGGTCAAAGCCGCCTACGAGCGGGCTAAAGAACTGGGCAAATAGCTTTGAGGTAGCTTATGAACTGGCTGGATATAGTCATAGTGGTCGTCATCGCCCTAGCCACCTTCGGCGGGCTGCTGGTCGGGCTTATCGCCGCCGCCCTGTCGCTGGCGGGGGTAATCGTGGGCGTAATACTGGCCGGGCGCTACTACCTCGCCTTCTCCCAGCACCTCGGCTTTATCGGTGATGAAAAAATAGCCCAGATAGTCGCCTTCGCCATTATCCTGGTGGGGGTGATGCTCATCGCCCTGGCGCTGGCCATGGTTTTGCGCTGGGCGTTCTCGCTGATTAAGCTGGGCTGGATTGACCGCCTCGGCGGCGCTGTCTTCGGGCTGGCCGGGGGCTTGCTGCTCTGCGGCGCGGTGCTGGCGATGTGGGTCAAGTTCGCCGGCGCGGGGGCGAGCGTCACCGGCTCGTTCCTGGCGTCGATACTGCTGGAGCACTTCCCCGTCGTGCTGGGGCTGCTCCCCGCCGAGTTCGACTCCGTGCGCTCTTTCTTTGATGAAGGCTCTATACCTTCCCCTTGAACTTCTCCTTGAGCGCCTTGACCACATTGGCGGGGACGAGGTCGTGGATATCACCGCCCAGGCTGGCGGCTTCCTTGAGCAGGCTGGAGCTTAAGAACTGGTACTCTACCCGCGACATCAGGCAGACGAACTCCAGCTTGGGGTAAAGCTTCTTGGTCATCATGGCCATGTCGAACTCCCGCTCGAAGTCGGCGCTCATGCGCAGTCCCCGCACCATGGCGATGGCATTCAACTTTTTGGCGAAATCGACGGTCAGCCCCCCGAAGGACTCCACCTCGACGTTGGGCAGGCCGGCGATGGCTCCCCTTATCAGCTCCACCCTCTCCGCGGTGTTGAAAAGAATGGGCTTGTTGGGGGTCTCGAAAACGCCGATAATCAGCTTGTCGAATAGCCCGGCGGCTCTGGTGGCGATATCGAGGTGGCCGTTGGTTATGGGGTCAAAGGTACCGGGGTAGATAGCAACTCTCAAGATTTGCCCTCCTTTTGGTATATTGCGATGCAACTATCGCCGTGGCGACGCTCTTTGAGCAGGGTTAAGGGAGGATAGCTGGACTCCAGGGTGAGGTGGGGGGAGTGCGTCACCACTACTATGGTATCTCTGCCGACCAGCGCCGAGGTCGCCAGCTGCTGTATCGTTTCGCCTATGGTTTCGTCAGCGTAGGGGGGGTCAATCACGATGATATTATACTCCCCTTCCAGAAAGGTGAGCGCTTGGGCCACGCGGCGGCAATAAACATGCGCCTGGCCGGCCAGCTTCGTCCTTTCCAGGTTTTGCCTGATTATACTACAACAACGTGGTTCCTGTTCAACAAAGTCCACCCACCCCGCCCCCCGCGACAGGGCCTCGATGCCCAGCGCCCCGCTCCCTGAGAAGAGGTCGAGTACCCTCGACCAGTCGCCGGCGATGCCCTCCAGCATGGAGAAGATTGCCCCCCGCACCAAATCCGTAGCCGGGCGGGTGCCCGTCCCCTTGGGCACTTTAATATGGTGCCCCTTGGCGCTGCCGGCAATGACCCGCATCATTTCATATATGATATTGGGTTATGGGGCTGAGGTCAACCAGTCCCAGTCTCCCCCTTTGGTAAAGGCGAGTATACCGCCACGACAAGTAAAGGGGCGCTATTTTGTTTTTTTCTTGCGGATTAATAGCCATCCGATAAAGATAACTACGGCGATAGCGGGGGATTCATAAGCGAGGTTAATCGGGTTGGTTGCTAGGGCATAGATGGCGGCAAGGCTAGCCCAGCAGATTAAAATCCAGCCGATTACCTTCTTCATTTGTGACCCCCTTGACGGATTGTGCTATAATAGTGGTGACACGGCGCTGTGACACATTACCGAGCTAGTAACATACGGCGTATTTTTTTACGCCGTTTTTTCGTTAGCCAGCTTTTCACGGCCATTTTTAGCCATTTCAGCATATGCAAACCCCCTTCCCGAACACTCAAAGTGCTCTTGCCTCTAGGGTTATGCACATACCTTTATAGTTGCGCCGTGTCACCAATCTAATTATACTCCCTAAACACTGAAGGCACTACCCCTTAGCCCCCAATCCGCCATTTGGCAAATCGTTCTAAAGGATAGCACCTTCAAGGAAATAATAGGGCAACAGGCCAAAGAGGTCAATGGGGCATTAGTGGTTATGTTGACAAAATCCTTCTTTGGAGTAAAATTATTAATACGAGTCCTATAAGAAGGAGGAGAATTATGCCCCAGACAATCAAAATCAATATCGCTGGCGTGCAATATAGTGGGCAAGAAGTGGATTTTAAGGTAATCAAAGAGGATTGGGGCGAATATGAGCTAAATGATGGCGTCAAAGTTCGCGTTAAAACTATTGTCCAAAAGATTGTTAGGGTTCTAGATGCACAAAACAAACCAGCCTTTACACCGGATGGAGACCCCCACGTTTTAATAAGGCACAATACCCAAATTATTTCTAGTATGTAGGAGGCAGATATGGTTGTTAAACAATTTGCGGGGACTACCAAGAAAGATTTGGAGGCGACACAAGCTAAGACAGTGGATACATTTAATGGGAAATATGGCTTAATTGAGTATCAGATTGCTACGGGTATGGATGGTAGTATTCCTCTGCATCCTATAGAATATGCAGGGGAGTCCGTGCTGCTAAATCCGCCATATATGAATGTGGGCGAAGCATATTCATTCATCTTTTCTGGCCATCGGCTAGTAGCGATGAAGCAAAAGGACGCATCTATAAATTTCTATTATCTAGATGAACTGGAATAACGAAATGTTCGATTACACCAGTCTTGCTGCCCAGTTACAGGGGCTTGGTGCTACCGCGCTAAAGGTGGGGCAATTCTTATTCAGCGTGCAGGAGGGGGATATTCCAGTATGCCACACTAGGATAATGCGAGTGGGGCGTGGCCTAATCTGGAACGAGCAAATAGGTGTTCACCCCCTTGAAGACGGCCACCTCCAATTAACGCCAATTCGAGAAGACCCCCAGCAGGAACACGAGTATCTTAGTCGTAAGCAGTTCTATGAGGCGTTGCGCAAAGTCAGCGAACAAACGGATAAGCCTAAATCTTCCCCAAAACAGTCAAAAACATAGGCTTCTCGTCTTTTCTATGGTTAAACCTAAACCCGTATTCATTGATATAGCCCTGTAGATACTTTTCGCTTACCGAGTGATACACCCCGCCTATACCACGCTTTAGCAAGCTCCAGAAGCCCTCTATGGTGTTAGTGTGGACGTTCCCGCTTACATAGACCCTCTCCGAGTGGTTAACCCTGTGGTGATTGTAGCCGTTCTGTATTAGTGGGTTATAGGCGGACATTTCGTCAGTGTATATGATGGACGCTGGTAGGACGTATTTCTTTATCCGGGGAAGAAGTGTAACCCTGTCCACGTTAGGGACTGTTACCGCTATCAACTGTCCCTTTCGCTCGACAGCACCGAATACAGCCACTTTACCAGCCGTGCCACGTCCACCAAGGCGCTCACGCTTCGCCTTGTGCATATTCTTAGCCTTACCGCCCATATATGTCTCGTCCATTTCAACTTCGGCGGGATTACCAATGGGCTTGTCGGTTTGAGTCATTAACTTATGACGGATTTCCCTAGCCATTCGCCAGGCTGTCTTATAGGTAACCCCTAATTCACGCTCTAGCTGTTTAGCCGAGATACCGCACCTAGTAGCACTCATAAGGTAGATAGCATAGAACCAGTGCTTTAGTGAGGTTGTGGACTTCTCAAAGATAGTGCCCGCCATAGGGTAGATATGATTACCGCACCTATCACAGGCATAGCTAGAGCGCCCTCTTACTCGGTGGTGCTTAGTAACCCTATTGCACTTAGAGCATAAGACACCATCGGGATATTGAGAGCTTTTGAGCCACTCTAGGCAGGCATCATCGTTGGGGAAGTCTAGGTTAAAATTGTTGATTGTGTATCGTTTCATCGGAGCACCTCTTTACTTTATGCTCCCATTATAGCACACTTGGTTACTTGTTGTCAAGGGATAGTTACCTTTGGTAAAGGGGGATTAAGGGTGATTTTCCTGTCTTGCTCCCCCCGCCCCAGTCCTCTTTCCCACACCAGCCCGCCCACAAACGTCTTTTAAAGGGGGCTTCGCCCCCCTTAAGAACCCCCCAAATTATGTGCAGCCGATGCCCCTTTTGGGTTATCAACTCTCTGGGGTGTTTAAGAGGGGCTGTGCCCCTCTTTACCTTAAAAGGGTGGTGGGTGGGAATAGATAAAATCGGGAGGGGATGGGGCTTAACCCCCACATGGTGGGGCGGTGGACAAATAAGAAGTCTATAGAGGTTACACCTCTGTAGGGTGGGAAATAAAAACCTCCGCTAAACAAGGTGGGGAGGTAAAGCCCCCCATAGAGTAAAATTACCTGAGTCAAAACTTCCCTCCACCCTTCAAAAACTCTTGCCCCGAAAATATTTAGTATGATATACTGTTTGCCGTCACTGCGAGCTTTAAGGAGGCATATACTTGCTGGCAGATTATGGCTACATCGGCTTGCTTCTGATATTTGCCATTTTTTTTGCCGTCACCACTCTGCTCATCCCCTTTTCTCTCAGTCTGCCGGCCAGACTGGCGATATATTCCCGCAAATTCCGTAACTACATCCAGACCCGCTGGCCCTTTCTGGCCCGGTTTATTCCCCGTTTCCCCTCCCTACCCAAATTCATGCAAATCGTCCCCTATAACCCCAGCCCGGTGAAAAACTCCCCCTTCGAATGCGGTATGGAGACCATCGGCAAGAGCTGGGTTCAGTTCAACTTCCGCTACTACTTCTACGCGCTGGTCTTTATTGCCCTCGACGTGCTGGTGGTCTTCCTCTATCCCTGGGCGGTGCAGCTGAGGGGGCTGGGGTTTTCCGCGTTTTTCGCCATGCTCGTTTTTATCGGCATAATTATTATCGGTTATATCTACGCCTGGAAGAAGAAGGTACTGGAATGGAAATAGAAGAGGTCTATTCCCGCCAAGAGATTGACGAGGCCGAGGGCAGACAGATAAACGAGCTTATCGCCCGCTCGCAGGAGCCCATCCCCGACCCCGACGGATGGCTGGACGAGGAACTAAAGCGTAACGTCCTGCTCACCTCGGTGGACGCCGTGCTCAACTGGGGGCGGCGCTCTTCGATGTGGCCGGTCTTTTGCTTCCCCGCCTGCTGCGCCTTCGAGCTTATAACCACGGCCGCTTCCCGCTTCGATATCTCCCGCTTCGGCATGGAGATTATCCGCGCCTCCCCCCGCCAGGCCGACCTGATGATTACGGCGGGCACGATGACCTGGAAGATGGCGCCCCAGGTAAAGCGCATCTACAACCAGATGGCCGAGCCCAAGTGGGTCATCGCCATGGGGGCCTGCGCCATCAGCGGCGGCATCTTCCGTTCCTCATACAGCGTGGTGCCGGGCTATAACCGTATTATCCCCGTCGACGTCTATCTGCCCGGTTGCCCCCCCCGCCCCGAAGCCCTGCTCTACGCCATAGGCATGATACATAAAAAGGTAGCCCGTAGAAGCCTTATCCAGGAGAGCAAATAGAAGATGACGGTAGCCCTTTCCGCTGCCAAGATAGCCAAGCAACTGGGCAAGAAGTTCCCCGAGGCTGTTATCGAAACGGGAGCCGATAGCCTACTGCTCAAGGCCGAATCGCTGCTGGCGGTAGCCGAATACCTGAATACCGCCCCCGACCTGGCTTTCGACTATCTAAACCACGTTACCGCCACCGATTACTACGACTATTTCGAGGTGGTCTATTACCTCGTCTCGATAAAGCATAATCACGGACTGGTGCTCAAAGTCCGCTGTTACGATAGGGAAAACCCCACCCTGCCCTCGGTTACCGGCATCTGGCGCGGCGCCGACTTTCAGGAAAGGGAGATTTTCGACCTGCTCGGCATCAGCTTCGAGGGCCACCCCAACCTGAGGCGCATCGTCCTCTGGGAGGGCTTTGATGGACACCCCTTGCGCAAGGAATTTCTATGACGACTAGAGAAATAACCATTCAGACCGAACCCTTTGTGGTCAATATCGGCCCCGTCCACCCCAGCACCCACGGGGTCTTCCGCATGCGCACCACGCTCGACGGCGAGGTCGTCGTCAATATGGAACCCGTCTTTGGCTATCTCCACCGCGGCATTGAGAAGCTGGCCGAAGAGCGCACCTACGGCGGCTGCATCCCACTCACCGATAGGCTGGACTATCTAGCCTCGATGAGCAACAATATGGCCTACTGCCTGGCGGTGGAAAAGCTGGCCGGGGTTGCCGTACCCGAGCGGGCGGAATACATCCGGGTGATTATGGCCGAGCTCCAGCGTATCGCCAGCCACCTCATCGCCGTCGGCTCTTTCCTCAACGACTGCGGCGCCTTTATGACCCCCATCGTCTACATGATTCGCGAAAGAGAGAAGATTTTAGACCTCTTCGATATGGTCTGCGGCCAGCGCCTGACCTATAACTATATGCGGGTGGGCGGCGTCAGCCAGGACATTCCCGAAGAGTTTATCCCCGCCCTGAAGAAGTTCCTCAAGGAAATGCCGGGCTGGATTAACGAATACGACCGCTTTCTCAAACAGAACGAGATACTGCTGGCGCGCTCTAAGGGCGTCGGCGTCCTGACCAAAGAGCTAGCCATCAATATTTCGGCCAGCGGCCCCGTGCTCAGGGCCAGTGGGGTGGAGTGGGACATCCGCCGGGCCGACCCCTATTCCATCTACGACCGCTTTAAGTTCGATATTCCCACCGGCACGGCCGGTGATTGCTATGACCGCTACCGCGTCAAGGTGGAAGAGATGCGCCAGAGCCTGCGCATCATTGAGCAGGCAGTTAAAGACTTACCCGCTGGCGAGGTGAGGAGCGAGGTGCCCCACCTTATCCGCCCCCCCGCCGGCGAGGCCTACGGGCATATCGAAGCCCCGCGCGGCGAGCTTGGTTTCTACCTGGTCTCGGACGGCTCCATCGCCCCCTACCGCTTCCACGTGCGGGCGCCGACCCTCATCAACCTGACGGCCTTGAGCGATATGATGCGGGGGTGGAAGGTGGCTGACCTTATACTCATCTTCGGCAGCATTGATATCTGTCTGGCGGAGGTGGACCGCTGATGGCCATGCAGATGCTACCCCCCGACTGGCCCGGCAACTTCTGGGCGCACTGGAGCATATTTACCGTCGCCATCCTGGTCTTCGTCCTGCTTTCGGTCATGGCCTTTATCTGGTTCGAGCGGCGGGCGATGGCGATTATGCAGTCCCGCCTGGGTCCCAACCGCGCCGGCCCCTTCGGCCTTTTCCAGCCGGTGGCTGATTCCCTCAAGGTCTTAACCAAGGAGGACATCGTCCCGTCAAGGGCGGATAAGCTGGTTTACTGGCTGGCGCCCGTGGTCGCCTTTGTCCCGGCAATGATGGTCTTCGCCGTGGTTCCCTTCCGGGGCGGCGCCCTGCTCGCCGACCTCAACGTCGGCGTCCTCTATGTCGTGGCTATCAGCTCGGTGACCGCGCTGGGCGTCTTTATGGCGGGGTGGGCTTCTAATAATAAGTATTCCCTGCTCGGCGCCATGCGCCAGGTGGCTTCGGTGGTCAGCTACGAGATACCCGTCGTCTTATCTCTGGTCGGGGTGATTATGCTCACCGGCTCGCTCTCCCTGCAGCAGATAGTCCAGGCTCAGGACATCCCCTTTATCCTGGTGCAGCCGCTGGGCTTTCTGCTCTTCTTTATCGGCGCCCTGGCCGAGATTAACCGCGCCCCCTTCGACCTGATGGAAGCCGACTCCGAGATTGTGGCCGGCTTTAACATCGAGTACTCGGGAATGAAATTCGGCCTGTTCTTCCTGGCCGAATATGCCGAGGCGCTGGTGGTAGCGGCTATCGTCACCACCCTCTTTTTGGGCGGCTGGCGGGGCCCGCTTTTGCCCGACTGGCTCTGGTTCCTGGTCAAGGTCGGCGCCGTCTTTTTCGTTATCGTCTGGATAAGGACGACGGTGCCCCGCGTCCGAATCGACCAGCTCATGGCGCTGGCCTGGAAGTTCCTCTTCCCCTTGGCGCTGATAAACCTGCTGGTTACCGCCGTCGAGATACTGGTCTGGCCCGATGTTTCCCTCTGGGTGCTGGTACCGGTTAATTTTGCCGTTATGATAGTCTTGGTGCTCTTGTGGTCGAAACTCTTTAAGTTAGGCTGGGGTAGGGTCAATGTTTGAACGCTACGGAATAGGCATCATCAAGGGGCTGTCGGTGACGCTGAGGAATCTCTTCCGCATCCCCGTCACCACCCAGTACCCCGAGCAGCGCCTTAACCCCTCGCGCCGCACCCGGGGCAACGAGCTTATCTGGAACCAGGAAAGGTGCACCGGTTGCGGCACCTGCGCCAAGACCTGCCCTCAGGGCAGCATCAATATCGTGACCTCGGTCAAGGTCGAGGAGAATAAATATAAGGTCGAGAAGTTCGAGGTGGATATGGGCTACTGCATCTTCTGTGGCTTGTGCGTCGAAGCTTGCCCCTATGACGCCCTCTTTATGGGCTATGCCTACGAGCGGTCGCGCTACCGTCGCGGCGAGCTGGTGCTGGGCAAAGAAGAGCTGCTGGAATCGGATGAGCGTAAGCCCAGCGGCTACTTCCACCCCGAGGTTGCCGCCGAACTGCCTAAGCAGAGTCTGCTCGTGGATAAAGATAAGGGGAGAAGAAGTTAATGGGTCTTGAAGTCGCCTTCTGGATACTGGCCGTAATCGGCGTGATGGCGGCGCTGGCCGTCGTCCTGCTGGGCGATGTCTTCCGTGCCGCCCTGTCGCTGGTGCTCTGCTTTCTGGCGGTGGCGGGTATCTATCTCACCTTAAGCGCCGACTTCCTGGCGGTGGTGCAGATTCTGGTCTACGTCGGCGCCATCTCGGTACTCATTATTCTAGCCATTATGCTCACGCGTGAAGTCCAGCGGGGAAGCCCGGCCAACAGGCTGCGTATCCCCGCTTTCTTTGTCGCCGCCCTCTTTTTGGGCGGAATCATCTACGCTATGCTCAACACTAACTGGCAAATTTCGTCCGCCTCCCCCCTGGAGCCGACCACCCCTGCCATAGCAGGACTGCTCTTCGGCGAGGGCGGCTTTATCCTGCCCGTGGAGATTGCCCCCATTCTCTTGCTGGCGGCAATTATAGGGGCTATCGTCCTGGTGAGGGAGAAATAAGCATGGTAGGACTGGAGCACTATCTAATACTGGCGGCGGTGCTGTTCGCCATCGGCCTCTACGGCGCGCTGGCTAAGCGCAACGCCATCATTATCCTGATGTGCATCGAACTCATGCTCAATGCGGTCAATATCGCTATGGTCGCTTTCTCCCGCTACATCGTGCCCCTCCAGCTCACGGGGCAGATTTTCGCTATTTTCGTTATGGTGGTGGCGGCGGCCGAGGTCGCCGTCGGGCTGGCCATAATCATTGCCATCTACCGCCACCGTAAGACTATAGACGCCACCAAAATCGACCTGATGAAATGGTCAAAGGAGGTGGAACTATGAACAAGAGTGCTGGAGGCGCGCTGGGTGGGTCATTCTGGTTCGTGGGCTGGCTTTTCACCATCGGGTTCGCCAACCTGGTCTGGTGGAAAATCATCCTGGGCATCGTCGTCTGGCCCTTC
>CAYQPY010000017.1:0-13070 GCA_964419705.1 uncultured Dehalococcoidales bacterium | reverse complement strand
ACCCACCCTAAAAGGGTGTAACCCTTTTAATTCTCTCTCCCCACCCCATCTTGTTTAGCGTAAGTCTTTCTGTCCCACCCGTCCCACCCAATAGAGGTTAGACCTCTATTGACTCTTTATTGGGGGTTTCCCCCTCACCCTTTGGGGGAGTCTAAGAGGGGGCAAAGCCCCCTCTTTTCCTAAAAGGGCGGCGGGTGGGAATAGATAAAATTGGGGTGGGGTAGAAATAATCCCCCCTCCTTGCTTTCGAGAGGCGTGGTTGTTATGATAACCAGCGGTGACTAAGCGTAGGATCGACAGCTTACTGGTGGAGAAGGGCCTGGTGGAAAGCCGGGCTAAGGCTCAGGCGCTGATTATGGCCGGGGAGGTTAGGGTGGAGGGTAAAGCCGCTATCAAAGCGGGGACGCTGGTGGCCGAAGAGGCGGCGATTACCCTTCTCCAGCCGCCCCCTTTTGTCAGCCGCGGCGGCGTCAAGCTCGACCATGCCCTGGAGCAGTTCCAGCTCGATGTATCTTCTAAGGTGGCGGCTGACATCGGCGCCTCGACCGGTGGCTTTACCGACTGTTTGCTCCAGAGGGGGGCCAGCCGTGTCTATGCCGTAGACGTGGGTTACGGGCAGCTGGACTACCGCCTGAGGCAGGACGAGCGGGTGGTGGTCATGGAACGGGTGAACGCTCGCTACCCCATCTCGCTGACGGAGAAGCTGGACCTGGCTACACTGGACCTGTCCTTTATCTCGGTGGAGAAGGTGATACCGTCGGTAGCTAAATTGCTCAAGGACGACGGCTATCTGCTGGTGCTGCTCAAACCGCAGTTTGAAGCCAGGCGCAACGAGGTGGGGAAGGGGGGTATCGTCAGGCAGCCAATAATTCACGCCCGCGTTCTGGGGCGGTTCATCGCTTGGGCGGTAGGAAACGGCTTCAGGCTGGGAGGGGTGGCGGCTTCGCCCATAGAGGGGGCAGAGGGCAACAGGGAGTTCTTCGTTCTCCTGAGGTTGACATAATGCGTATCGAGCCGGTAAGTTTGAAAGTGGACGATATCAATATCGTCGGTCAGCTTTATCTGCCTGAGGGCGACATGCCCTATCATGCAGTATGCACCTGCCACGGCATCCCCGCGGGGATACCCGACCCCAACGATAGGGGCTACGCCTCGCTGGCGGAATACCTCTGCTCCAACGGCCTGGCCGCCTTGATTTTTAACTTCCGGGGGACGGGCGCCAGCGGCGGTAACCTGGATATGCTGGGCTGGACGAGAGACCTGGGGGCGGCGCTTGATTACCTTTACACTTTAGATGAGGTGGATAAGTCCCGCCTCTCGCTGCTCGGCTTTAGCGGCGGGGCGGCGGTCTCGGTATATGTGGCGGCGCAGGATAGGAGGGTGTCGGCGGTAGCTGCCGCCGCCTGCCCGGCCGAGTTCGGGCTCTGGACGCGCGACGAACCGCAATCCCTTATCGAGCATTTCCGCAGTATCGGCGCCATCAGGGATAATGATTTCCCCCCTTCCCCCCGCCAGTGGCTCGACGGCTTTAAGATGGTCAAGCCTATCGACTATATAGCCCGCATTTCACCCCGCCCCCTGCTCATCGCGCACGGCAGCGGGGATGAGACCGTCAGTGTCGATGACGCCCGCAGGTTGTATGCTAAAGCTGGTGAGCCTAAGAAGCTGGCTATCGTCGAGGGAGCCGGCCACCGGCTGCGCCACAGTGAAGAAGCGATGGCGATAGCGCTGGACTGGCTTAAGTCCCTTGACCCCACCCCGTTTTAAATCTATTCCCGCCCGCCGCCCTTTTAAGGTAAAGAGGGGGTTTCACCCCCTCTTAAAAACACCCCCAACGGGGGCTGGGCAGCGTATCCCGGAAGGAATTCTAGAGGGAGAATCCCCTCTAAGGGTGGGTAGGGTGGGCCAAAACAACGTTCGATAACAAAGGTGGGGGGGGGGAGTCCCCCGTACTGTTGTCATTGTGAGCGAAGCGAAGCAATCTCCTCTTTCAAGTGGTAGGTTAATCCTGTTTCTGTTAAAATTATAGTAAGGACAGTATTATTTAGCCTTGGGCGGGAGGTGCGACGATGATGAGAAAGACTGCCCTTATTCTAATTCCCGTGTTGCTCGTTTTGCTGGCTATCGGCGGCTGTAACGGCGGAGGCGGCGACCTGGACCCGGCCGAGATAAGGGAATATCAGGGCGAAGACCTTTCCTCGATAAACGACTTCAGGGAAAACTCGATAAAGGGCCCTCAGCACGTAGGTATAGACAGTTACCAGCTCCAGATTACGGGCCTGATAGAGAGCCCTCAGAGCTATAGCTACGACGAAGTCCTCACCACTTTTACGAACTATAAGAAGGTGGTTACGCTTTACTGCGTGGAGGGTTGGGATGTGAAGTTGCTCTGGGAGGGAGTGCTGGTCGACGACCTGCTGGCGACGGCGGGCCCCCTGCCCGAAGCTAAGATAGCCATATTCCACGCCTACGACGGCTATACCAGCTCTCTTTTCCTCGATTACATCACCGATAACGATATCCTGATGGCTTACAAGATGAACGAAGTCACCCTGCCCGAGGTGAGGGGTTTCCCCTTTGCCCTGGTTGCCGAGAGCAAGTGGGGCTATAAGTGGGTAAAGTGGATAACCGAAATCGAGCTCTCCGACGACGAGGACTACCAGGGTTACTGGGAGAGCGGGGGTTACTCCGATAGCGGCGACCTCGACGAGAGTTTCTTCGATTGATGATGAATAGGCTACGCTTAGCCAAGAAAATAATACAGTGGCTGGTGCTGGCGGTGGCTGTGGTTTTGCTCATCACCGGGCTGGGCATCACCTACTACGGAACCGTGGAGACGATTTCGTTCGGGCTGCTCACCAAGAATCTTTCGCACCAGATTCATACCGCGCCGGGCTTATGGATTTTCTTCGTGTTGTTACTAGCCGCGCACATTTGCCTGCCCTTTATCGGCCGTAAAAAAAATTGACCTCTGGCTATAGATTAGGTATAATTTAAGTGTGGGGTCAGTCAGGGTGGATTGAGAGGCGATTAGCTTGCAAGAAAGTTGCGGCGTTTTTGGGGTCTATGCCCCCGGAGAAGATGTAGCCCGACTTACCTTTTTTGCTTTATTTGCTCTTCAACACCGCGGCCAGGAAAGCGCTGGTATTGCTACCTCTAACGGTAAGAGGCTACAGGTTTGCGCCGAGTTGGGGCTGGTTTCCCAGGTTTTTACCGAGGATTCCCTGAGCCAGCTCAGCGGCGACTTCGCTATAGGTCATAACCGCTACTCCACCCGTGGTTCCAACCGCATAACCAATGTCCAGCCCCTCGTTGTCGGTAAGGGTGCCAATACCATAGCCGTCGCCCATAACGGCAACATCGTTAACGCCGAACACCTCTACCAGGAGCTCTGCGAGCAGGGCTATAGCTTCCGCAGCTCCACCGATACCGAGGTTTTGGCCAACCTTATCCTCTCCTCCCCGGCTAAAGACTGGGTGGAAAAGATACGCTACGCCATGCACCGCCTCCAGGGGGCTTATTCCCTGACCCTTCTAACCAACCGCAGCCTCTACGCGGTTCGCGACCCTCTGGGCGTGCGCCCGCTATGCCTGGGGACGCTCAACGGCGGCTGGGTTATCGCTTCGGAGAGCTGCGCCCTGGACCATATCGGCGCCAAGTTTCTCCGCGATGTTGAGCCCGGCGAGATAATCGCTATCAACGAGAACGGCCTTAATAGTTACCGTGAAGAGATAGAGCGGCAGGCTATATGTGTCTTTGAGTATATCTACTTCGCCCGCCCCGATTCGGTGATTGACGGTCGGCTGCTTTACCCGGCGCGGCAGGCGATGGGCGAGGTTCTGGCCGAGGAACACCCGGTAGAGGCCGACCTGGTTATGGGCGTGCCCGATTCGGCTACCGCCGCCGCCATCGGCTATTCCCGGGCCTCAGGTATACCCTTGTGCGAAGGACTGCTCAAGAACCGCTATGTAGGGCGCACCTTTATCGAGCCCGACCAGCGCATCAGGGACCTCGGCGTGCAGCTGAAGTTCAACCCCCTCCCCCAGATGCTGGATGGCCAGCGCCTGGTGGTCGTTGACGACAGCATCGTTCGGGGCACCACCACCCCCAAGGTGGTGAAGCTGCTAAAGAGGGCGGGGGCTAAAGAGGTCCATATGCGCATCTGTGCCCCACCCATCCGCTACCCCTGCTTTTTCGGTGTCGATATGGCCAGCCGCTGGGAGCTGATTGCGGCGCAGAAGACCATACCCGAGGTTCAGGAATATATCGGCGCCGACTCACTGGGCTACTTAAGCATTGACGGCCTGATTAAGGCGATCGGCTTACCCAAGGATATGTTCTGCCTGGCCTGTTTTACCGGTGACTATCCCATACCGGTGCAGATTGAGATGGATAAGCTGGCGCTGGAAAGCTCGATGCCGGCTGAGGAATACAGCAGCCCGTTTGGCATAAAGCAAGGGTAGGTTAGCCCGGTTGGCTATCCTGCTTGACACCAGGACTTTAATCCATTATTAATAGCTGGTATACGACTACTTATTTTGGGAGAGGGCCGATGAAGGAAAGCTATGCCAAATCCGGTGTCGATATTGACGCCAAGAACGTTTCCAACCGCCTTATCGGCAAGCTCGTCAGCGCCACTCACCGCCCCGAGGTGTTGAGTGACGTCGGTTTTTTCAGCGGCATGTTCGAGTTTAAGGGCTACCGACAGCCCGTCCTTGTCTCCAGCACCGATTCCGTCGGCACCAAGGTCAAGATTGCCGTCGCCTTGGACAGCTACGATAGCGTCGGCATCGATATCGTCAATCACTGTGTCAACGATATTTTCACCTGCGGCGCCAGCCCGCTCTTCTTCCTCGATTACATCGGTATCGGTAAGCTCACACCGGAGAGGGTGGCGGCTATTGTCCGCGGGCTGGCTAAAGCCTGCCGCGGGGTCGGCTGCGCCCTTATCGGCGGGGAGACGGCGGAGATGCCCGACATCTATAGCGGCGATGACTTCGATTTGGCCGGCTTCGTCGTCGGGGTGGTGGAAAAGGATAAAATCATCGCGGGGAAGACCATAGCTGTCGGTGACGCCATTATCGGGCTGCCCTCGAACGGGCTGCATACCAACGGCTATACGCTGGCGAGAAAGATTTTCGGCGACAGCCGGGCCGCTTTGCAGAAACACTACCCGGAATTGGGCAAGACCGTCGGCGAAGCGCTGCTGGAGCCGCACACCTGTTATTACAACCAGCTGAAGCCGCTATTGCCCTCCGTCAGGGGCATAGCGCATATCACCGGCGGCGGCTTAATCGATAACGTTCCCCGCGTTTTGCCCGAAGGCCTGGCGGCGAGGTTCGATAGTCAGGCTTGGTCAATTACCCCCATCTTTAATCTTATCCAGCAGCGGGGTAATGTCGCCCGCGACGAGATGTACCATGTCTTTAATATGGGCATCGGTATGGTTATAATCTGTTCCAGCGATAGTGTTAGACGTTTCACCAAAGCCCTGCCTGAGGCTAAGGTTATCGGCGAGGTGATAAAGCAGAAAGAGGCGAGGGTAGTTATCGATTAGAATGGGGAGTTTAAGAGGGTGAAATATATAATTGGAGGATTATTTTATGCGAGCCATAATCAGCGTTTCCGATAAGACCGGGGTAACCGAATTCGCTAAAGAGTTGAGCGGGCTGGGTTTCGAAATCTTTTCCACCGGCGGCACTAAAAAGGCGCTGGCGGCGGCTAAGGTGCCGGTGAAGGGCGTCTCCGAGATAACGGGTTTTCCTGAGATTCTCGACGGCCGGGTAAAGACCCTGCACCCCATGGTTCACGGCGGCATACTGGCCAACCGCAAGATAGCCGCCCACATGGAAGAACTCAAAAAGCACGGTATCGGCGAAATCGACCTGGTGGCGGTTAACCTCTACCCCTTTGTCCAGACGGTCTCTAAAGAGGGGGTCACTATTGACGAAGCGCTGGAGAATATCGATATCGGCGGGCCGACCATGATTCGGGCTTCGGCCAAGAACTTCCCCAGCGTCATCGTGGTCGTCGACCCCGCCGACTATCCGTTGGTTCTGGAAAAGCTCAAGCAAGGGAAGGTGGACATGGCCGAACGCAAACGCTTGGCGCAGAAGGCTTTTCAACACGTGGCCATCTATGACACCGCCATCTCGCAATATCTCAGGCGGGATATGGAGGGCTTTCCCGAGGATATGACCGTCGCCCTCAAGAAACGCTACGGGCTGCGCTACGGCGAGAACCCCCATCAGCAGGCCGCCTTCTATGCCGAGCCGACAATAGGGGAGGCCGCCGAGATGGGTATCACCTGGGCCGAGCAATTAGGGGGCAAGGCGCTCTCCTTTAACAATATCTTAGACGCCGACGCCGCCTGGGGGGCGGTAACCGATTTTGCCGCGCCCACGGTAGCCGTTATCAAGCACACCAACCCCTGCGGGCTGGCCAGCTATGACGATATCGCCGAAGCCTACAAACGCGCCTTCAGCGGCGACTCGGTGGCTGCCTTCGGCGGCATCGTGGCCTCCAACCGCAAGATTACGCTGGCGATGGCTCAGGAGATTAAACCCGTCTTCTACGAGATAGTCATCGCCCCGGAGTACGAGCCGGAGGCGCTCAAACTGCTGCAGACCAAAAAGGACCTGCGCATCCTGCTGGCTAAACTTCCGCCCGGCTACGGTAAGGAGCTGCCGGGTTATCTCGACTTCCGCCGGGTCAAGGGCGGTTTTCTGGTGCAGGACTCCGATTCCCTTCCGGAAGAAAAGGTCGAGCTAAAAACTGTAACTAAACGCCAGCCGACAAAAGAAGAAATAAAAGACCTGCTCTTCGCCTGGAGGGCGGTCAAGCACATAAAGTCCAACGCTATCGGGCTGGCTAAGGATAAAACGCTACTGGGCATGGGCGCGGGACAGCCCAGCCGCATCATCAGCGCCCAGATAGCCATCGAAAAGGCGGGGGACAAGGTCAAGGGCAGTGTCTTGGCTTCGGATGCCATGTTTCCCTTCTCCGATGTGGTCGAGGCGGCGGCCAGGGCCGGGGTCACCGCCATTGTCCAGCCCGGCGGCTCGATAAGGGATGAAGATTCGATTAAGGCGGCTGACGCCTACGGTATGGCGATGGTATTTACCGGCGTCAGGCACTTCAGGCATTAGGCTATAATCCGGGGAGGAAGGCTATGGCTAACGCAGTTCTGGTTTCCGATATGCTAAGAGGGTTCCTGGAAGAGGGTTATCCTCTCTATTGCGGGGAGAGCGCTCGGCGCATCATCCCCGATATCCAACGCCTGCTGGAAAAGGAGCTTGCTAAAGGCTCCACGGTGTTCTTTCTCTGCGACCACCACGCCCCCGACGACCCCGAGTTCAGCATGTTTCCCCCCCACGCCATCGAGGGCACAGCCGAAGCCGAGGTCATCCCCGAACTGGTTAAGTATAAGGGCGAGATAATCCCCAAGAAGACCTACAGCGCCTTTTTCGGCACCACGCTCGAGGAGAAGCTCAAAAAATTAAAGCCGGAGAAGGTGATTGTCTGCGGGGTTTGCACCCACATTTGCGTACTCTACGCGGTGGCTGACGCCCGAATACGCGGCTATGATGTTGAGGTTCCCGTCGATTGCGTCGCCTCCTTCGACGAGAAGTCGCACCGGTTTGCCCTGGATTATATCGAAAACACGCTGGGGGCTAAGTTGACCAATATAGTGACCAGCCGCGCCAAGCCGGCTAAATTCGAGCCCCGGGAAGACGTCCTCTCCGGAGAGACGGCTGATATCTACTTCGCCCGCACCGTGGAAATAATGCGTAAAGAGGGGCTTGACCCGATGGCGACCATGGAGTTCTTCACCAGCCGGGCGGGTGTACTCTGTGGCATGGATGAGGTCAAAGCATTGCTGGCCCGGGTCCTGCCCAGGGACAAATGCGAGGTGTGGGCTCTGGCGGAGGGCGATAGCATGAAAGAGCGCGAGGTGGTGCTGCGCATTACCGCCCCCTACCAGAGCTATGGGCTTTACGAGACGGCGATTGACGGTATCCTGGCTCACTGCAGCGGCTGGGCGACGGCTGCCCGCGAGTGTGTCGAAGCCGCGAGAGGAATACCCGTGGTCAGCTTCGGCGCCCGCCATGTCTACCCTACCGTGGTGGGAATAATGGACTACGCCGCTATTGTCGGCGGTTGCACCGGCTGCTCCAGTATCGCCGGGGCCAAGCTGGCTGGTGTCGAGCCTTCGGGGACGATACCCCACGCCCTGATTCTGGTTATCGGGGACACGGTTGAAGCCACCAAAGCCTTCGATAAGCATATGCCCGCCGCAGTCCCCCGCGTCGCCCTGGTGGATACCTTTAAGGACGAGGTGGAGGAATCGGTGCGGGTGGCGCAGGCTCTGGGCCAGAAGCTCACCAGCGTGCGCCTCGATACCCCGCCGGAGCGGGGCAGGGTTACCCCGGGGCTGGTCAAGGAGGTCAGGGCCAGGCTGGACATGGCTGGTTTCAAGAAGGTCAAGATTTTCGCCAGCGGCGGCATTAACCTGGAGCGTATCAGGCAATTTATCGAGGCGGGGGCGCCGGTTGACGCCTTCGGCGTCGGCAGCTATATCAGCGGGGCTAAGCCCATCGACTTTACCGCCGACCTCCACGAGATAGAAGGCAAGCCCATAGCCAAGCGGGGCCGCATCCCCGGTATTACCCCCAACCCCCGGCTCAAGCGCATAATATAGAGCAAGGAGAGCATTATGCTGGACTATATGCTAGACGTGTTTAAGTCCTTTTTCGTTTATCCCGGTCTTACCTGGTATCATGCGCTTATCGCTATCGGCCTGGCCTTTGCCTTCGGCGCCGCCTGGTTTACCGCTTACTGGACGCCGATACTCAAGAAGCCGTGGGTCTGGGCCGTTCTGGCCGGCAGTGCCCTGCTTACCCTGCTGGCGGTTACCTTTGTTCAAATCCCTCTGCAATGGTGGACCAACCAGGCGCTAAACCATTTCTGGAGCCAGACGGCTCTCGTGGACTGGCTGCTACTGGCGGGGCTACCGACTATACTGCTCAGCGGGCTGGTCCAGGAGGGGTCGAAGCTGGTGCCGGTGGTATTCTACTGGTGGCGTAAGGGCAGGAGCCTTGACCCCAGGACGGGGCTGATAATCGGGGCGGTGGCGGGCCTGGGCTTCGGCGTCTTTGAGGCGGTCTGGGTGCATAACAGCTTGTTTGCCAGCTACGGATGGAACTGGGGGATGGTGGAAAGCGGTGGGGTGATAGCGCTGGCGACATTCTGGGAGAGATTCTTTACCGTCGCCTTTCACATCGCCGCCAGTGCTCTGGCCGGCTACGGGTTGGCTAAGGGGTGGGGCTGGCAGTTCTACCTTATCGCCGCCGGCCTGCACACCCTGTTGAACTATAGCATCGTTTTGCTCTCACTCGGGCTTTTCGGCACGGTTGGTCTGGAAATCTATATCGCCGTTGTGGCTACACTGATAGCCGCCGTCGCTCTCTGGCTGCGCTGGCGAAAATCGGTGGAGCCGACTCTGGGTGAGGTTAGCCCGCCGCAAACTCCAGACGCAGAACCTGCTTAGTCTCCGCGCCGACCTTCGCCCGTTCGTCAAGGCGCCAGCCGACCACCCAGAGGATTTGTTCCTCTGAGCAGACCAGGGGAATTCGCCCGCGCCAGGCCTGGGGGATTTTGGCGTCAATCATAAACTCGCTCAGTTTCTTGGGCTGGTCTAATCCCAGGGGCTGGAACCTATCTCCAGGCTTGCGCGCTCTTACCGTCAGCCTGTCGCCGCTTTTAGCCAGGTCGAGGTAGGCGGTGAAGTCGTCTTTCTCACTCATATCTCCCCGTTCTACAATAGCCGCCTCCACACTCCAGCCGGGCAGCAACGTTTTTCCGGGAATCTTCAGCGGAAACTCGCCCTTCAGGGGGGGGAGGGGGGATAGGGCGGTGGGGTCGGGCGTTAACAGGTAGCGGTCGTACTCTACGGCAAAGGTCAAGCCTCCGGGCAGGTCGAGCCTTTTCCCCGCCGGCTTGGTGGCCAAAGACATCATTTCTTCGATATGGCGCATCTCGATGTCCTTGGCGCTGCCCAGCAGTTTTTCCACGGCGGCGCGGAGCAGGTAGCGCTTCAGGGTGGGGGGCAACGGCTCGAATCCCGCCCTGTCTAAAATAAGGCTCTTTCCCTCCTGCCGGATAATATTGTCCCACAGCTGGGCGACCTGTTCGTCGAGGAAGGTGATGTCGTCATCGGCGATGCGCCCGGTGCGGAGCAGGGCTTCGGCGACGGCGGGGTTATAGCTCTCCAGCAGGGGCATAAGCTGCTGTCGGACCCGGTTTCTCAGCGGCGATAGGGAAAGGTTGGAGGCATCCAGGCGGGGCGCAATCTTACGCTGGCGGCAGTAGCCCTCCGTCTCCTGGTGGCTCAGCTCCAGCAGGGGTCTGATGACAGTGAGGCTTTCGGCTCCTGACTGCCATAGGGTAGTCGGCTGCAGCCCCCGCATCCCCCGCGTGCCGCTGCCCCGGATGAGGTGCATCAGGATGGTCTCTATGTGGTCGTCTTTGGTGTGCCCCGCCGCCACCCGCTTAGCGCCGATAGCTCCCGCTACCTCAGCCAGAAAACTGTATCTCACCTCGCGGGCGGCTTCTTCCAGCGACAAACGCTGTTCTTTCTGGTAACCCTTCACATCCCGCTTCTCGATAGTGGCCGGAATAGCGAGCTTTCGAGCCAGCTCGGCGACGTATTCGGCATCGGCGTCGGAATCAGCGCCCCGCAGCTGGTGGTTGAGGTGGGCTATATGCAGCTCTAGTTTAAGCTCTTTTTGGAGATTGGCCAGAATATGGAGCAGGCACACCGAGTCTGCCCCTCCCGACACCGCCGCCACCAGCTTCTCGCCGCCCGATACCAGCCGGTGCTCTCGGATAAAGCCCAGCACCCGCTCTTCCAACGATGACGGCTGGTTTTCCCCTTTCATGCTATCCCTCAAGCTGTTTTCAGCAGCAGTTGGCTGCGGCTTATAGAGGTGGGGTGGCTGAAGCCCAGGGCGGCAGCTACCTGCTCCGGCCTCCCCGAGCCGCCGCTGTCGCAGCGCAGCCTCATGCCTATGCGGGAGTAGCCCTGGCGCCATTCGATAAGCCAGAGGTCTTCGATTAAAGCCCTCAGGTCGTAGTTTCTGGTGCCGGTGTCTCTTTCGTGGTGCCAGGGTAACTGCTCCGCCGCCAGCAGCGAGGCCAGCGCCGCCTCTACCCCCGCCCGGTCTTTTTCCGTTTCCAGTTCGACCTCATATTCGGCGAAGCCGACCTGCGATTGCAGCGAGGGCATGGTCGGAGCTACCGAAAAGACCTGCATGATTTCAATCCCCGCCGGCAGCTGCTGGCTCACGGCGTCGGTGAAGAAATGGGGGGAGACCCATTTACTGCAGAAGACATCCATCAGCTCGCCCTGGCTGGTTATTCCCACTGCCAGCGGCGCCGCCAGCGACAGGCGGGGGTGGGGGCTAAAGCCCTCGGTGTAAGCTAGCGGGATTTCGGCGCGGTGGAGGGCTCTTTGCCAGAGGCGCATTATATCCAGGTGGGAAATGAACTTTATCTCTTCGCCTCGGCTGAACCTAATCCGAAGTCGCTGCATGTTTTTCCTTGGTCAGTCGTATCTTCTCTATCTTCATCCCGCGCATCTCGGTGATAACTATCTTCAACTGCTTGTACTTCAACCGCTCGCCCTCTCTGGGTATGTGCCCCAGCAGGTCGAGGACAAAGCCGGCCATCGTCTCGTAGTCTTCGCCTTCGGGCAGGCTTAAGTCCATCTCCTCGTTGGCTTCTTCCACCCGCATCCCCCCGTCAATCTGGAAGGTGTGCTCGTCGATGCTCTCGTATTCCTTCTCTATCGTCGCCAGCTCGTCGCCCACCGGGCCCACGATTTCCTCCATCAGCCCGCTCAAGGAGACGATACCGGCCGTGCCGCCGAACTCGTCGACTACCACCGTTATGCGGTAGTTCTTGTCCTTCATCTCGGCAAAGAGCTCGCTGACCCGCTTGGTCTCGGGGGTAAAATAGGCCGGGCGAATCAGGTCATCAACTGTACTTTTATTATTGAGTTGCCCCTTGGCCTGGGCCATGAGTATATCCTTTACGGCCAGGATGCCGATGACATTATCTATGTTGTCCTCGTATACCGGAAAGCGGGATAGCGGGTTTTCGGCGTAGAGTTTAAGGAACTCGGTTATCGTGGTGCCCTTGGTTACCCATATTACCTCGGTGCGCGGCACCATTACCTCCAGGACCGGGCGGTTGCCGAAGTCGAACACCTTGCGCAGCATCGTAGCCTCTTCTTCCTCCACCGTCCCCTCCTTATGCCCCATTGATATCATGGTTCGGATTTCCTCCTCGTTGGTCAGCGACCGGGGCATCGTCTTCCCGCCGAATATCCTGGCGAACCCGGAGGCAATCCAGCTCAACACTATCACAACGGGCGTGAAGAACCAGGAGAGGGCTTCTATCAGCCCGACAAAGGTTAGTGATATCTTTTCAGCGTGACGGGTGGCTATGGTCTTGGGAGTCGTCTCACAGAATATCAGGAGCAGGATGGTTATTACGATGGTAGCAATGAGGACGCCCCACTGGTCCCCCCAGAAGCGGATGGCCAGGAAGGTGGCCAGGGCGGCGGCGGCGGTGTTTACCAGGTTGTTGCCCAGCAGGACGGTGGAGAGGAACCTCTCCGGTTGCTCCATCATCTTGGCAACCCGCCTTGCCCCCTTCACCTTGGTATCGACCAGGTGTTGCACCCTTACCCTCTGCAGGGCAATGAAGGCTGTCTCCGAGCCGGAGAAGAAGGCGGATAGGAAGAGGCAGACAATAAGCAGGACGAGGTAGAGGGTCTCAATGCCAGACATATAGTATCACCCCATTCTTAGCGGTATGTCGCCAGTATTCATCTTTTCGTCATAATATCACTGGCTAATGTGTGTGTCAAAAGGGATATCAGGGGTGTCGCCCCTGTGGACTTCTCCCCCACCCCGTTTTATATCTTTTCCCGCCCGCCGCCCTTTAAGGTAAAGAGGGGGCTTTGCCCCCTCTTAAACACCCCCTTGGATTAGCCCTTTCTTACC